>NZ_JAVMIP010000028.1 GCF_031729055.1 Pseudocalidococcus azoricus BACA0444
TTTGACACAGCTTCAGAAAAAGTGTACCAACTTAGCGAGGAATATGCTGTAAAAAATAAAAGTGTAATTATTATGCCCTCATTTCCGAAGATCGTCAAATCCATTTTGAAGTAACTGAGCGGTTACGATGATCCGGTTCTAAACTCGCAATTATTTTTCCAAACCCGGCTAACGTATGTCCTAGACCAGAGTTGAACGAGTATGCGAGCCTTGTTTTATCGTCCGAATAAAGCAGGGATAAACGTTAATATGTCCACATTTTCAAAAGCCAATAAACACCGTCAGGATGGATACTTTCATCGGATTTATGCTCATCTGATTCAGCACGTCAAACGCAAGAATCCAGCTTGAGAGCAGATGCTATTCCCGATTGATTCAACCGTCATCACCTTGACAAGCCAGCTATTTGGGTAACAAGGATACCATCAGGTAAAGCTGATGACTGGATATAATTTAACGCAAGAAAGTACAAGTGCATGCAGGATTAACTTTGGTCAAGATCATGATGCTTATTTCAACAGTGAAATTCTGATGCTGATTCCAGACAATGCGATAGCAATTATGAATAGAGGTTTTATGGATTGGAACTTTCTAGAGCAGCTAAGTCAGACAAAAACATTATTTTTAATGCGAATTAGGGATAATATGAAAACCGAGCTTAATCATCATCGCCATCGAGTTATTAGATTTTATGATATTGATAGTGGGGTCGAGTTTCGTTTAGCGACCAATGTTCCAGACTTGAGTGATGAAGAGGTTAGCGAATTTTATCATCAAAGATGGGAAATTGAAAATCTTTGGAAGTTTCTATAGAGCAAAGCTCGTTCGCAGAAGATGCATTTATCCCTAGATAGACTGATTATCAAAAATGTGAATGGTGTCACGATACAAATTTATATGATTCTGATTTTATATCTCATCTTGAAGTTGATAGATATTCCTGTTTGCTATGGTCGTACTTTATTAGATAAATTTCGATATTTACAACTATAGCGTTACTCATTTAGGGTGAGATGGGGGCAAGCCAGAAAATGCTTTATGAGTAGTCTTTTTGACATTTCTACTCTCTCAGAACAGTCTGCGTAACGCTATAGAACTCAGTCGAAAATGCTCATTGTTTATTGGAGCTTTGATTGGATGCCAGAGGTTTTTATCGCTTGATTTGTTAAGTCTTATGTCTTGGTTCAACGCTTCTGGAGCAATGCATATGGACTTTACAGCTTTACAACTAGTTCCCCGCGTGTCTCAGAAAACATCCAAAAAACTTATCTCAGTAATATCAATACGCATATAGCAATCCGTCTTCATTTGTGAGACTGTTTGATCATCGCTGCCTTTGGTAAGGATTGGCCTTTCTTTAAGCCTAGGGTTAAGTCAAAATTTATCAGACACAAATAATCTTGAGCTAATCTCATGAATCATTACTGTTTGCTATAGTATTTAAGGTGAGAAGAATAATAGCAAGAATAAATTTCTGATCATTCTCAATTCTTAAAGATTTCATAACCTGATACTGGCTGACATTGGGGGCAAAAATGGGCCGAGCGACCACTTAAGCGTATTTGTTGAATCGGAGTTTGGCAGATTCGACAAGGTTCTTTTCTGCGCCCATAAACCCAGGCCTGGCCTCCATAGTTCCCATTAATTCCTTCTAGGCTTGTAAAGGTATTAAAGGTTGTCCCTCCAACCGCAAGGCTTAATTGCAAGACGGCTTTGATTTTTTGGTGGAGGGTTTGGATTTGGACAGGGGTGAGATCACAGCAGCGGGCCTGGGGATGAATTTGGGCTAGGAATAGGGCTTCATCGGCATAGATATTGCCAACCCCCGCAATCATGGCCTGGTCAAGGAGGGCGTTTTTAATCGGTTTACGGGGCTGTTGGAGTTTTCCAGCTAAATAAGAGACCGTAAAATCTGGCCCCAAGGGTTCTGGCCCCAGGCCGGCTAAGGTTGGCATCAACTCCGGTAATAAGGCTTGATCCGGGAGCCACCACATTTGCCCAAAGGTGCGTTGATCCACAAAGCGGAGTTCCTGCCCTGACTCAAAAAAGAGCCTGACCCGGGTATGTTTGGCAATAGGAATGTCTTGGGACAACCAAAAAAGCTGGCCCGTCATCCGTAAATGGACAACTAACCAGCCCCTTGGATTGAGTTTGCCAATGAGATATTTTCCCCGCCGCTCCCAGGCCTGGAGGGATTGCCCAATTAATCCTGAAATAAATTCATCAGGAGCAAGAGGATAGGCGACTGTTTTTGGATAGAGAACTTCTCCCCCTAAAATCGGAACATCAAGGGTCAATTCTGCTAAACCACGACGTACCGTTTCAACTTCAGGCAGTTCCGGCACAGGGCTTAACCCAACAGACTCGCTAAGGTATTGAGCAATTGAGAGGGATTGTGGTTATTTTTTCTTGGGTGCTTCAACTTCGACAACTTCCGTCAACGCAAAGTTGTTGGTATTCACACCACTAGCACTGCCACTGAAGCCAGTGTAATTAACCTTGTCGAACCGGACAATCACCGGGTATTTAATCCCACTTTGATCCACGGACGCGACCGTACCAACTTCATTGTACCAGTAAGACTCTGGACGTAGGATTTTTACCTTAGAACCACGTTGAACCATGAATCTATCCTTATTAAAACGGATCAATAGCTATAAGCCTACTATGGCTGGGTAGGAATCTGAGATCTGTTGTAGCAAGGTTTCATAAAGGTTTACAGAATCAGCCTGCCTAACCCGATAAACTCAGGCCTGGAGTATTCTGAAAGCAGGTTAATAACTCCGTGATAGAAGAACGTTATTAGAACAACTATGGCGAATGGGTCAAGGAACTGGGCCTGGACATCTGACTGGCTAAGGCTATTGCTGCTTCTGGCTGGGGGTAGTTGCGTTGGCCTGATTTGGCCGGCATATCCCTTGAACGTTGCCCAGGCCCAAGCCTCTCATCCTTCAATAGCCCAACTTCAGGCAGAACTTCCCCCGGTCAGTCAGTTTGCCGATGGGACGGTTTTTTTTAATCAAATCCCCCAGTTCCTTGGGGCCAAGACCTATGACCCAATCACATTTACCTTTCGCCCCAAATATTACTTTACCCTCGTCGTCCCCGCCACGAGCCTAGTTCCCCTCAGTCGCGTTCAGTTTAAGCAAATTTCAGGCAATAGCACGATTGAATTTTTACCCGGCCTGAATCAAGCTCTCATCAAGGGTAGCTCCAGCCCGATTACCATTACGCAAGTACCCAATACACCCGCCCGCACCAATGAGTTTCTGCTTGAGCCAGCCATTCAACCCGGCCAAGAAGTTACCCTTATTCTGACTGCGACCCGGAATCCAACTGTACCTGGGGTATATTTATTTGGGGTTACGGTTTATCCCCTGGGTGAAAAGGTAATTGGCAATATGACCGGCACCGCCCGGCTTCAGTTTCGTAATCCCGGCCTGTTGTTTTAGGGAGTTATCGTCCCCTTGCAGTTTTTTGCCCGTAGATATTGGCAGTGGTTTTTGGGGATTTTCATCCTGGGCCTGGTTTGGGGCTGTCAGAACATTAATTTATCCCCAGGCCCGGCCGAGCCATCCCAGCAAATTGTCATTGGCACTACCTCGCGGATTCGGACTCTCGACCCGGCCGATGCCTATGAAGTCCTAGCTGGAAACCTGCTGACCAATTTGGGGGATCGCCTCTATGCCTATGGAGCCGATGGTGTCACCCTGGAACCCCAATTAGCCACCCAAATGCCTGAGATCAGTCCAGATGGGCGGATCTATCGGATTCCAGTGCGACAAGGGGTACGGTTTCACGATGGCACACCCTTTAATGCGGCGGCGATGGTCTTTTCTCTGCAACGGTTTATGGACAATGGGGGACAACCCGCAGGACTGTTGGCCGGACGCGTGAGCAAAATCCAAGCCACAGGGGAGTATGAGCTAGAAATTCACCTCAAGGAACCCTTTATTGCCTTTCCCGAATTACTCGCCTTCAGTGGTCTCTGTGCGGTTTCACCCCAGGCCTATCGAATGGGCAAAGGAGAATTTAACCCAACAACCTTTGTCGGAACCGGCCCCTATCGCCTAGTCAGTTATCGCAGTGATGCCTTGCGTTTGGCTCCTTTTGCAGACTATTGGGGAACATCGCCCCGTAATTCAGGCGTAGATATTCAAGTGTTTTCCAGTAGTGCCAATCTCTTTAATGCCTTTCGCACCGGAACTGTTGATCTGGCCACCCCCCCCCTCGATCCGAATCAAGTTCAAGTGCTAGTTCGAGAGCAGGCCCAGGGACAATGGCAGGTTTTACGGGGGCCGGGGAATGTCATTTCTTTACTCTCGATTAACCTTCGCCAACCCCCTTGGAATCAACTGGGGGCCCGCCAGGCCTTGGCTGCCAGTATCAATCGGCAACGTCTCCAAGCACGAGTTTTTCTTGGCCAGGCCCTGCCTCTTTATTCCCTGATTCCGACTATTTTTCCCGCCAGTCAACCTGTGTTTGAGCAATTTTATGGCACGGGTACACCAGCAGAAGCAGGACAATGGCTAAAGCAAGCGGGGTTTTCAGAGGCTAATCCCTTAGTGGTTAATCTCTGGTATCGGGCCAATATTCCCAGTAATGTCTTGGCGGCAACGGTGTTTAAGGCCTCTTTGGAACGGGATTTGGGGGCAGCCGTGCGAGTGGAGTTGGATAGTACAGAATCTGCCACCATTTACCGCAACTTAGACACAGGTGCTTATCCCCTCGTAATGCTGGATTGGTATGGAGATTTTTATGACCCCGATAACTATCTAGAGCCGTTTCTGACTTGTGAAGAGGGAAATTTACAACAGGGGTGTCAGGTGGGGGCCAGTGCATCTTGGGGATCGTTTTTTTATAGTCCCAAAGCCAATGAATTGATTAACCAAAGTCGCCAAGAAGCGGATCCCAGTCGCCGCCGCCAGATTTTCCAGGCCCTCCAAGAACTCACCGCTGCACAAGTTCCTTTTATTCCCCTCTGGCAAAATGAAACCTATCTCTTTGTCCGTAACACCGTCCAAGGGGCACAATTAAATCAAACCCAACAGTTTTTGTTTTCCCCCTTAACCCAAAGAACACTGCCTGCCGCATCACCTTCAAGCCAATAAATGACTGAATTACTGATCAGTAAGGTTCTGATAAAATCCATTTCTCTCTTAGTAATCACTATCTGCCACGCAAATTCCCTGACATTTAATTCCGTTTGTCGCGGTGCGTAAACAATGGGGACAGAGAATTTTTTCAGATTCGTTGCTGGTGATGCTCTCAGCGGGCCTGGGGCCTGGAATCTGGGGCTGATTTTCTGGCATGGTTGTTGGATTGAGTTAATGAGGCAACGTAGAGAGACTAACCCCTCATGAGTAAAGATAAACTTCGCCAGGAATTCCTTCAACAACGCCAGGCCCTAGAGAGGGATATTTGGCAAAGTAAAAGTCAGAAAATTTGTCAGCGCATCCAGGCCCTCCCTTGGTTTATCGAAGCCTTGACCATTCTTGCTTATATCCCCCACCAACAGGAGCCAGATTTAAGCGGATTATTTCAGACCTACAACACCTGTAAAAAATGGGGCTTACCACGGACTCAGGGTCAGGTCTTAGTTTGGCATCGGTTTTGGCCTGGTCAAGCACTGCAGTTACGCCCAGATCGCTATGGGATTCTCACACCTCCAGCCGATTTTCCGGTGATTTTAGCGGCAGAAGTAGATTTAATCTTAGTTCCCTGTGTGGCGGTGGATCGGCGAGGCTATCGGTTAGGCTATGGGGGCGGCTTTTATGACCGGATGTTGGCGGAACCGGCCTGGCAATCTGTTAAAACCTTGGGGATTGTCTTTGATTCGGCTTGTGTGGAGATATTACCAACCCAGGCCTGGGATATTCCCTTAAATGGTTATTGCTCTGATCAAGAAACAGCTATTCTTACGCCATAGTCATGACATCTAGAATCCGGAGATGAGAGGTTATCTCAGACAATAGGTTCAATCCTAATTTTAGATCGCGGGTATTATCTGCCTTTTTGATGGGGAAAATCTAGCTCCCCTGTGTATGTCGATTAGAACGGACTGGTGACCGTAAAACTAAAGTCTATAAGTATTGCTGTATATGGATTCCCATTGAGATTGACTGAGTAGTTACCCTCACATCTACCCTCAAAAAGTTTTGCTTGGGAAGATAGGAGAGTAGAGTTTTTAAGATACTGCCGGGGTTAAATTCCCTGTCTTAGGCGTTTCATCTACCAGCCCCAGAACTGGTATGGACAGTTGAGGATGTCAGCCTTTATTTGGTTGTCAGTGTTTGAAGGTTCATTCAAACATGGGACGATCACCAATGAAATTTGTTTGTTATTGAATAACCCAGGCCCTCACCTGGGTATTTTTTTAGGCACGGTCAAACCATAGGACTTTAATCACTCCACTACCTACTAGCGTCACCAGTCCCACAATGAAAGCCCATAGCCGCCCATCAGTAGAGCGTTGCTGAGTACGAAGCTCGTTAACGTCATCCCGAAGTTCAGAGCGTAGGCTATCAACCTTGTCATCAAGAGCTTTTATCTCAGCCTTGACGATGGCAATTTCAGCCCTGACCGTCTTAAATTGCTCCTCCGTTTTAACAATGTGAACATCCAGCTTCTTATCAATGGATTGCAGCAAGTCCATGATCTGCTTGGCTTCACTGGCAGTCATCACATCACTCATTAGCTTTCTCCCTTGGGTTTACGCACCCGTTTTTGAACTGATGGAGCTGCTGCATTGCCAGTCCCCACAGTGGCAACATCCAAGCCCTCGGTCGTTTTACTTGGGGAGTCTAATGATTGCTCCAATGTTTGCCGATATAGCTTGATAGCTTGCCTTGCGTGGTAGCTGCGACCTTCAGGCAAAGTATTAAGCCAATCAACATCTTGTTTTCGTAGCCGTACCGTTGCCGCCGCTGTCTCTCCAGGTTTATCTGGGGCAGATCTGTCAGCAAGATTTTTTAGGCTGCGCTCGTTTATTTTTCTGGACACTTCTAAAGGATATGGATTAGGTACACATCCATATAAGCATATTTAGGCGTTTTCGATGTACACCGATAATAAACCCTAATCTAAAACAGCTTATAATTCGATGTATACTACGATATGCAATAAATTGCAAAGAGAAGGCACTACCGCCAAGCAACACCTTCCCATCACCCACTAAGAGGCTTTTCAATTATGACCACTAAATCTGCTACTGACCTCATCTACACCGCCGCTAACGCCGCCCGTATCCTTGGCAAACGGTTTCAAGGTTTACAGATTCAAGTCTGGTTTAACTGCGTTTACGTCCACACTAAAGGGCAATTCTCCCGCTTCATTTCTAAAGCATCCTTTAAGCAAATGTTTGTAGATTTCCGCAAAGCTGGGGCCAAAGCCTTAACCGTCACCGCTAACTTATTCGTTCCTAACACTTTCAAAGTTCGCAATGGAACTAAAGACACTGCCTACGATGTCTTGATTATTGAGAAAAATATTACTTGCGGTTGTGAAGATTACAACAACCAAATGGAAGCCTTTAATAAAGGGGTTTGTAAGCATGGTTATGCTGTCTTAAACCATCTCGGCTACAACTCCTTAGCCGATTATGTAAGAGCCTAAAACGCTCTAATGGGGAAGCTCCTAGCCTCTCTCAAGTAACAGAATTTCAATCATTTAGGAGCAAGGTAATGACTTATTCGCAATACTTGGATCAGCTTCGTGAGCAACAAGATGAGGAACGCGCCGCCGCTGAGTTAGACCGTGAACAATTCATGTTTGATGACAGCCACGAATCTGAATACTGGGATTGTCTTGAATGTCTGCCACCACCTGAAGTTTTAGAAGATACGCCGCAATAGTTTAGATGCCCCTGGGGATGGGCTAATATCCCCCGCTAAATTGCCCCTAGAACACTTGGAGAATGAACAATGAACGCAACCTTGCCTAATCCGCCCAGATACGGATAAATATCATGCTCTAAACGCCGTAAATTTTCCTTGGCACTACTCTCTGCCCACTGAGATTGAAACTTACTGAACCACTCCTTAGCGACAACCTCAAAGCGACTGGATTCACTGGCAACCTTAGCTGCTTTAGTAGCTTGTCGCTCCTTAGAGGGGTCAATGCCCCGATCCAAAAGCCGTTTACAGTCTGCTAGTGCCGCCCGCGCCTCGGATAAGGTGACAAAGGGGTAAATGCCCAAACTGATCAGCTTAAATTTACGCTCGTAGCGATACCTGAACCGCCATAACTTACTTCCCTTGGGAGTGACTTCTAAGTAAAGCCCATAGCCATCTGCTAACTTTTGAGTCTTATCGGTTGGCTTTGCTGTTCTACAAAGCAAGTCAGTCAGTTTGTGGGTAGCCATATCTGAGACTGCATGAACTACCCTCGATACTACCCTCAGATAGCTTAGATTATGTTAGACAATATGAGACTGACCAAGACTAAAAGTAATGCCCTAATGCTTATACAGCAGGGCTTTATAGACATTCTCAGACTGTCTCAGATTGTTCTTTTACGGGACTGACGGGGCTCGAACCCGCAACTTCCGCCGTGACAGGGCGGTGCTCTAACCAATTGAACTACAGTCCCTTGGTTGGTTAAATTAGGCGATCTTTAGTATTGCGATAAATGGGGAGCTTTGTCAAATGCTGTTGCGCCCAAGACTAGCCTAAGCGGCTGTGAGGATTTTTTGGACAATTTGCATTCCTGTCACCGCTTGCCAACCAAAGAGAGCCGTTAAAACAATGTTCAAAAAAATATGACTGTAGCGAGCAATATCGTTTCCCTTTTGCAAAAATGGTGTCAAACTAGCCGAAATAGCAATCACCCCCGTCATACCCAGGCCAACGAGTAAATGGGGGCCGACAAACAGTTTGCCATTATTGAGGTAAGTCACGCCCATGCCGCCAATGGTACCTAAAACCATAAATGCCAGCAGGATCGAGCTAATTTGGTGATGTCGAAGATTATATTTGGCCTGGATCAGTTCTTTTTTAGCATCCTTGTCTGCTGTCCTTGTCCGCCGAATTTGAATTCCCAAGTACATGGCATAGAGGGTTAACCCCAACAAAACCCACATCAAAACAGGGTGAGCAAAGGTAAGGAGCGTTTTCAGAGTTGGATCAAGGTTCATAGTTTTCAATCCCAAATGGGAATCGGCAGAAGGGTCAAAACTGTAATAAAACTTATCATAACCCGAGTTTGAGATCAGTAAACAGCTGCCGCCAAGTGAGAGAAAGAGGTTTCAGGCAAGACCAGGTGGGGCAGAAAAAGTAAGTTCTATTTCCTATCTTGTAGGGAGATAATAACCGTACAAAAGTGGCTCATCGAAAACTCCTGGGTCTGTAGAGCTTCCTCGTTTGAAAAAAACCGTCTTGCTCTGCACGCAAGCTATAGGGCGGTGGAGTATGTCAACAATTGCTCCATTCCGGTTGTCTGGCCCCGCTGCCTGGTGAGGATATTCTTATTGATTATTGACCTTAGTCATAAAAGCTCCAACATGGCCCCAGGCCTGGTCAATTTGTTGGTATAGGTCTGCTAGTGTCCCCTGATTGTCGAAAACCCAATCAGCTTGCTTGATTTTTTCTGACAGTGGCATTTGGCTTTGGACTCGGGCTATGGCCTGGTCAAGTGTGAGATGATTCCGTGCCATGAGGCGACTTAACTGTAACTCTGGGGCGAGGGCTACAACCCAAACCAGATCCACCAGATCCCTCATTGCTGCCTCAAATAATAGGGGAATCACCATCACAACTTGGTCATGAGTTCCTAACAAGGCCTGGGCCTGGATGATCAGTTGCTGACGGACAAACGGATGAATTTGGGACTCTAGCCATTGCCGTTCTTGCGGATTGTTAAAAACAAGATTTCCTAGGGTTTCCCGCCGTAATGCCCCATGCTGATCTAGGACTCCAGGGCCAAAATGCACCTGAATCCTTTGCAAAATCTCACTTCCAGGGGCGACTGCCTTCCGGGCCAAGTCATCAGCATCCAGAATTGGGACAGCATGGGCCTGGGCTAAATAGTGGGCAACGGTTGATTTACCTGTGGCAATGCCGCCGGTAATTCCCAGTACAGTTTTGTTAAAACCCTTACCCCTTGCGGACTCTGACATCTTCACAGGCGAAATCAAACCGGCTAACTTAAGATAAAATACCGATAGATTGTCTTGATTCTATCTACCCTGCTATGGTCAATGCATACTCTCCACTAGCTGTAGTAGAAACTATTTCTTGACAATAAATTCATTTACAAAGTCGTCTGAGTTGTTAGCCGGGAATCCCAGCGCAATTCGGAGGATTTTTATTAATGAAGAACGCCAGTGATTACCTAAATTAGTTGAAACAATTAAATACTATCGAGGATAAATCATGACCCTACCCGATATTAATGATGTGGAAGCATCCGTCCAGGATTTGTTATCCCTGGCCAAAATTGAAATGGAAGAACGCCGCCTCCAGCAGGAACGGGAAGAACAGATTGAGCGAGCCACAAAGGAAATTCGTGAACGCCTCCAGCCGCTCCTAGAACAGGTAGAATCATCCCTGAAAGTCTTTACAGAACAGGGATTTACCGACAGCATCAATTACAAAAAACTCCAGGAAAAAGCAGCAGAACTCCGGGAGAAAATTGCCGATGCCCCTACCCTGGCAGTGCTTAATGTCGAGCAACAAATTATTCTCAATGAAGAAAGACTCCTCAACGAGCGCACCAGTGAACAACTCAATGCTTGGCGGCGACAACTCAAAGAGGACTTACTGGAGATGATTGAGGAGCAGGATGACTTTTTTACCGCCACAGATGCGGCCATTGCGATTCGGGGCTACGTGGCAGACTTGAAAGCGATTAACGCCCTGGACGAGATCGTCATGGCCCTGATGGATCGGATTAACTCCCTCAGTAAAGAAGGGGCAGTAGCAAAAATGCGCGGTTCCTATGAAAATAGCTTGAACTTTATCTATCACAAAGCCTTAGACAATCGCTCTAAGATTGAACGGCCCTACGAAATTCAGCCTAAAGTCCGGCATCGTCCCTCGGATAAGCGCCCCAATCCCTATAGTGATCTGGCCGGAAAAGTGGTGGTCTTTGGGGGGCATGATCGCCTAGAAACGGCAGTCCGCAATCGCCTGAGAGACTCGGGTGTGACCTTGGTGTGGTGTACGGCCCAGGCCGGCCCCCAGTTGATGGAGCAAGCTGAATCTCACGTGAGTTCCGCTGATTTAGTTATTGTTGTCACCGGATATGCCAGCCATAAACTGACGGAGAAGGCGATGAAGTCGGCTGAAAAATGTGGCAAAACCGTTGAGATGATCAACACCACGGGAATGATTCGCTGCTTGGAAGCCATTGAAGTCGGCCTGAAAACTCGCCTGCTGGCCCAACGCTTTGCGTCCTAAGCCTTGCATGGATTGAATTACTCAGATGCGGCTAGGGGGAGCCTACAGAAAAAGGTTGATCAGCAATACTACTGGGATTTCTAGGGTTCTAGGGTAGTGCTCGGTCAGATTCTCAAACTAGAGTTTTTGAGGGGGTTCTAAAAAGCCGTAATGGGCCATCCCTTCTAAAATTCCCCCAGCATAGTGGGCCTGGGCAAAATAGATGCTGTCGTGTTTTTTGAGTTTCTGCAATTCAGGACTGTGATTACCCACCACTACAGCCAAGGTATTGCCCATCAACATTTGTTCATCATTGCCAGAATCACCAGCCACGATTAAATTTCCCATCGCAAAGTTCCATTTGAGGGCAAAGTAGCGGAGGGCATCCCCCTTGGAGGCGCGCAGGGGCAGTAGGTCTAAAAATTGCTCATGGGAATATATGCCTTGGACATGGAGTTTTTGTCGTCTGAGGTGGCGGAGAATTTGGGTTAGGGTGGGGGCCAGATCAGGATCAACTAGGTAGCTAATTTTATGGGGACGTTGATTTTCTGGGGCTTGTAGGGTAATGCCGGGAAAGTCAGCCATGGCCTGTCGGACTAAATCGGGCCGCCAACGGTAATTGATATGGTGCTTCCAACTGGTATCGGGGGTGAGTTTGGGCCCGTAATAAATTTCACTACCTACAGATGTAATAAACACATCCGGCCAGGGGACAGCCCAGGCAGCCAAGATTTCAATGGCACTTTCGAGATGGCGGCCTGTGGCGACTCCAAACCCCAGATTTTTATCCTGATCTAGGGCTGCAATTAACTCCCGCAGGCTCTCGGGATCTCCCAGCAAGGTATTGTCAATATCGCTAATTAACATCCGATCGGTTTCTAAAAGGTGATGGCGAACCGGAGGGGGCGGGGTGAGGGTGAGGAGTTGGCGGACAGGGTTGAGGAGAGAAATATTGGTGCTGGTGGAAAGCTGGCGAATTTGTTGGAGATACTGTTCAACGTGGCTCGTCCAAGCATAGTGTTGGCGGACTCCAGCTATTCCCTGGGCTGACCAGACCTGCCATTGTGCTGGGTTTTTGAGGGCTTGGTGCAGGGCTTGGCGAATGTCCTCCGGGTTGAGTGGGTCAAACAACAGGCCATTGTGACAATGGGCAATAATATCCCGTGGCCCCCCATCGGCCGTGGCTAAAATCGGTAAACCACAGGCCCCGGCTTCAATCAGGGTTAGGCCAAAGGGTTCCGTCAGGGCGGGATTGATGAATACCCCATGTAAGCGGGCGGCTAAACGATAGAGTTCGGGGACATCATCGGCCTGGTGGGTTTTGGGATAGGCCACTTTGCCATAGAGGTCATAGCGATCAATCAGCAGGAGTAACTCTGTTAAGACCTGTTTGGGGCCCGTTTCACTTTTGGCGATGTCCTGGCGGTTGCCCAACACTAAAACTAAGTTGGCCTGGGCCTGTAAGTCTGGATCTTCCCCATAAACTTTCACCAAAGCGGCCACGTTTTTCTTGGGTACTGGCCTGGACAAACACAAAATCATCGGCTTTTCCGGCTCTAGTAAAAACCGCTCTAGCTCGGCCTGGATTGGAATCGGGGGTAAAACATCATCCCGGTTGTAGGGATAAAAGCGACTAATATCCAGGCCTGGGGGAATCACCACCATCTGCTGTGGCCGATAATGATCGTATTGACGGTACTGCTCTTCAATTTCTTGGTGGGTACTGGCAATGACCAGATCCGCACTGCCTAAGGTACTTTCCTCGGCCTCAATCCGGGTGGCAAAATGGAACTGCTCCTCAATGACATCCGCCTTAGCCCCCTGAGCCAGCATCCGTTGCCGTTTAACTCGGCCGAGAGAATGACCTGAAAAGACTAATGGCACACCCAACCAACCCGCAACCCGACAGCCCACATAGCCGGCATCGGCATAGTGACTATGAATCACACTGGGTTTATGGGCCTGAGTCCGGAGATATTTCAATAATTCATCGGCAAAGACATCGAGATAGGGCCAAAGAACTTCTTTGCGTAAATAACGGCGGGGCCCACAGGCTAAACGGATAATTCTGGCTTTTTCTGAGAGGGGTTCCATGGCCTGGGCATAGTCAGGGCTAACTTTGGGATCATCCACCAGGCGCGTCACTAAATCCACTTGGGCCACTTGCGGATGTTTAGCCAGTTCTCGGGCTAGTTCTACCACATATTTGGTTTGTCCCCCCGTATCTGCATCTCGCCCCAATTCCAGATTTTGGCCTCGAATCAGACCATGGACACTGATTAACACGAGGTAAAGGGGATGGTCTTGGATCATGATTTATAGTACCGCTGCCAGCATGTTGCTCAGGGGGTAGAGGGCCAGTGATGCCCACACCGGCTTTCTGACCAAAGATCAAGATACTCCTGAGCTGAATATAATCCGCCCATGCGAGCTGCAGTTCTCCAGATGAAACGACTTCCCCTCTTAGAATAAAGCCAGGCCCCTCCGCTGTCTTGTTGGACAATTATTGAATGTCTCCCACCGCCTCTTTACCCAGTACCTCCCAGGACATCCTCGAAGCTGCCCGCCACCTCCTCTATAACAAGGCTCTGGTCTATTTCCAGGGCAAACCCATTGGTACTATTGCCGCACTTCCCCAAAAAGTTCGCAACTACAGTAATGGTCAGGTATCTGTCTCAATTCCTGGTCAAGATTTGAACTATACGGAGGTGTTTATTCGGGATAATGTCCCCTCCATGCTCTATTTTTTGGTGGATGATCGTCCCGAAATTGTCCGGAATTTTCTCGATATTTGCCTGAGTTTACAAAGTCAACAGCCCCAGACTGCCGGTATTTTTCCCACCAGTTTTCATGTGTCCGCCACAAAACTGACCGCGGATTATGGGCAACGGGCGATTGGGCGAGTTGTTTCTGTGGATGCGACGTTGTGGTGGTTAATTTTGGCCCAGGTGTATTGCCAGTGGACTCAGGATTGGGGATGGGCAGCCCAAGAAACAGTCCAGCAGGGACTAAAACAGTTTTTGCGCTTGATTTTACATCCAGGGTTTCGGGAAGCCCCTACCCTGCACGTGCCCGATGGTGCGTTTATGATTGATCGTCCTTTAGATGTTTGGGGCGCGCCCTTAGAAATTCAGGTGTTATTGTATGGGGCGTTATTGAGTACAACCCATTTAATATTACAGGGGCGAGGGCGAGAACTTCAGGATGAGGAACATCAGCAGGTGGAGCAGTCTTTAGATTTAGCAATTCGCTTACGCCGCTATCTCCTCAAACATTATTGGCTCAATTCCCGGATTGTCCAAATTCTCCGCCGCCGCCCGACCGATTTGTATGGGGATCAAATTGTCAATGAGTACAATATTCGCACTGAAACCATTCCCCACTGGCTGCAAACTTGGCTGGGGGATCAAGGGGGCTATTTGATTGGTAATGTTCGGACGGGTCGCCTAGATTTTCGGTTTTTCACCTTGGGTAATTGTTTAGCAGCGATTTTTGACCTGCTGCCCCGCCCCCAACAGAAAGCCCTGTTTCATCTCATTGCGCGCAACCGCGATGAACTCTTTGCCGAAATGCCGCTGCGGATTTGCCATCCCCCCTTAGATGATGAGGATTGGCGGAATAAAACGGGTTACGATCCGAAAAATAAGGTCTGGTGTTATCACAATGCGGGGCATTGGCCCTGTTTATTTTGGTTTTTAGTCATTGCGATCTTACGGCAAGAATCTCCCACTGATGAATTAGTTGCCGACAGTTATGCCTATCATCGTCTCCTCAAGGACGGTTACGAAACCCTTTTATCCCGTTTACCGGAACAACAATGGGCCGAGTATTTTGACGGGCCCACCGGGGTTTGGATTGGTCAACAGGCCAGAGCCTATCAAACTTGGACGATTACTAGCCTGCTATTATCGGAGCATTTCCTCATTCGCAAATCCGCAGATAAACAGATTATGAACCTACCCTCCTTGGGCTCCTTAATTCGGCAAAAACAAGAACTGCAAGCAGGATAGGGTGACTCATTTAAGGAATGTCAGAAGCGACTTGGGGGCAGTTAATCATCATCACCCTAGCAGGGTTGCTCATCACAGTCTCGATAATATGATGGCCTAGGGCTGGGCTGGGGGTAGGGTTTGGCAGTGTTGATGAAGGTTTCCGTAGTAGGCGAGCGCCCGATATTGGGTCAGGGTGCAAGTTTGGGCATTTAACCAGGCCTGTTGTTCCTTGATGGAGGTTTGGCTGCTTTCTAAAAGTTGACTCAGGAGGGATTGACGATCCGGGCGAATCCGCACGAGGGCATAGTCACCTTGAATATTGGCAGCTTTAGCCAGGGCTTCTAGGGTTTGGGGGCGGTTACGGGTGCCATCAATTAAGCCATAGGCTTGGGCCTGCTGATTGCCAAAGATCATCGCCCCCATTTTGGTGCGGAGGGTTTCCGGTTTAATCTGCCGGGCCTGGGCGACATGGTTGACAAAATTGCTGTATTCCTGATCCACACCGGCCTGGAGTTGTTGCAGTTCTTCCGGAGTTGGCCGCCGAAAGGGATTGCCGAGATCTTTGCCCCGTCCCCCGGAAATCGTGACTGATTCAATGCCGCCCGTGGTGGTCACGCCCCCGCCAAGTAAGCCCTCGTTAATCGCTGTCGGTTGATTGTAGTAGGTAAGATTTGGCCCCAAGATACCAATACTGCCCACATAGCTGCCATAGTCGGCATAAATTTTATCGGCCCCCACCATGGCCCAGACGCCCCCAGAGGCTGACAGTCCCTCAACAAAGGCATAGACTGGATGACCTGTTTTTTCCTGATAGGCTTTGATGCCGTCATAGATGGCCTGGGAGCCAAAGATGGTGCCGCCGGGGGTAGTGATTTCCAGGAAGACGGCCTTAATGGTTTTGTCATCAGCGGCTTTTTTGAGGTCTGCCTGAATGTCATAGCCATAGGTAATCCCCATCAAGCTGCCAAAGTTAAAGGGATCATTCCCCTCCGTTGGGCTACCGAGGATGGGGCCGTTGATATTAATTTTTAAAATTCGCTGCTGACTGCTTTCTGTGCCGGAAATGAATTCATAGGGATCGCTGTCCTTGGCCTGGTCGCCCCCGAGTATCAAGCCTAAAATCACAATCAAGACCGTTAAACCTGCGCCAATCACCGCCAAGCTCATAAACAAGCTGAAGGTGCCAAAGAAGATACTGCTCATTTGTCGGAGGGTAGTTGGCCAAAAGGGGGGTAATGGGTCGCCAGACTTACTCATGGGGTGTCCTACATATCAACGTCAATAAAAGAGGGAAACCTCCTCTAAGATAGCGGGGATAATCCCTCACGGCCGATGGGGTCTGCCTCAGTGGGGGTTAGACTTTCGGGGGCCGCTAAGGGTTCATCCCAACGGGAGCGCAGACTGATCAGGGCGGTTTTAATGACTACGGCAATCGGCACAGCCACCACCACTCCCAACAGGCCGCCCACCTTGGCCCCAGCTAAGATCGCCAGAAACACCCAGACTGGATTCAGACCGGTGACACTGCCAATAATCCGGGGGGCAATGAGGTTTTCTAAAATCTGCTGCAAGATAAACGACCCCGCCAAGACCCGTAGCCCCAGCCAAGCATCCTGTAAAGTCACGAGTAAGGTCACAGCAATAATTCCCACCGTGCCGCCAAAGGGAACCAGAGCCATGATCCCAATCGTGATCCCAAAGAGGAGGCCAAAGGGAACCTTCAGAAATAGGAAAATACTCACCAGGCCCACCCCCATGCACGTCCCCAGAATCAGTTGCCCGATAAAGTAATTTTGAAAACTACTGCGAATAGTTTGGGAGGTGCGCCCACGCATGGGACTAGGAAGCCAAGTAACGAGACTATCCCAGAGTTCATCCCCATGCTGAAGGAGATAGAAGGTCAAAACAGTAGTTAGAATCACGTTAATAACTACATCAACCACACTGCTGACGGTTCCGAGGAGGAGATTGAGGGCTTCCCGAGCTACGGCCTGGAGTTGTTCTTTGAGGCGCTCCAGAAGTTGATTGGCAAGGGCATCCACATCGACAGTGATCGGTAAATTTAAGGTATCCAACCACTGACCAAACTCTAAGAGCCGCTGCTGCCCTGAACCGACCCACTCCGGTAAGCGGACAACCAATTGCTGGGCCTGGTTCAAGACCACCGGCACTAAGGTCACACCCAGGCCAGCCAGAATTAACAAAGTCAAGAGAAAAACAACAATGGCGGCTGGCCCCCGTAAATTCCCTTGGGATTCAATCCAGGTGACTGGGTAATTCAGAATAAAGGCCAGGAGCGAGGCGAGGACGAGAACACCGACCAAGGTGCCAAAGTAACTGGAAATTGAAGCAAAGGCCCAAAAATTCAGGGTAATGATCGGCCCGGTTAAACCAATAATTAACAGACGCGTTGGTAACGATAGCTGCTGCCACCAATTAAAGCCGTGGGACTGGGCCATGACCACACTCCAAAAGGACTGCTCTTATTATTCACCAGCCTATTACCCTTCCGGCAACCTTCTAGGCGAACTTCAGTCCGTGGGAGCGGGACACTGTTTGCTAAAATGTCATGTTGGGCCATCCAGCCGTTGCCAGGCCAAATCCAAATCCTGTCAAACACTACTCATTTACTAATTTTCAACCAAAAATTATGCCAAAGGTTCTTGTTTCCGATCCGATTGAACAGGTGGGTTTAGATTTGTTGGCGCAAGTGGCCCAGGTGGATGTCCAAACGAATTTATCTCCAGCGGAATTAGTGGCAATTATTCCTGGCTATGATGCCTTGATGATCCGCTCTGGAACCAGGGTCACGGCGGAAGTGATCGCGGCGGCCAATCAACTCAAAATTATTGGTCGGGCCGGTGTGGGGGTGGATAATGTGGATGTCCCGGCGGCGACGCGCAAAGGCATTGTCGTGGTTAACTCCCCAGAAGGCAATACAATTGCAGCGGCGGAACATACCCTGGCGATGATGCTGTCCCTAGCCCGTCACATTCCCGATGCCAATGTCTCTTTGAAAAGCGGGGCCTGGGAGCGCAAACCATTTACCGGCGTTGAAGTGTATAAGAAAGCTCTAGGGGTGATTGGCTTGGGGAAAATTGGCTCCCATGTAGCAACGGTAGCGCGGGCGTTGGGAATGCGGATTTTAGCTTACGATCCCTATCTTTCGATTGAGCGGGCAGAGCAGTTGGGCTGTCGGTTGGTGGAGTTGGATGTGTTGTTCTCAGAATCTGACTTTATTACGCTCCATTTACCGAAAACCCCGGAAACCCAGCATTTAATTAATGCCGCAGCCTTAGCCAAGATGAAGCCCACTTGCCGGATTATTAACTGCGCCCGGGGTGGGATTATTGATGAGGCGGCCTTGGCGGCTGCCTTAAAAGCGGGAAAATTAGGCGGGGCGGCCCTGGATGTGTTTGAAACGGAACCCCTGAGGGAATCCCCCTTGAAAGACCTGGGCCTGGAGACCATTTTGACCCCCCACCTCGGAGCCTCCACCGAAGAAGCCCAGGCCAATGTGGCGATTGATGTAGCGGAACAAATTCGGGATGTCCTGCTGGGTTTGCCGGCCCGGTCGGCGGTGAATATTCCGGGATTGCGCCCAGATGTGCTGGAAAAGCTCACCCCCTATATGCAACTGGCGGAAACCCTGGGGAATTTGGTTGGGCAGTTGGCCGGTGGGCGGGTGGAGTCCCTCGAAGTTCGGTTACAGGGTGAATTAGCCACTAACGATAGTCAACCGATTGTAATTGCTGCTTTGAAAGGATTGCTCTCTCCAGCCCTACGGGAGCGGGTGAATTATGTCAATGCTGGCCTGGAAGCCAAGGAGCGGGGTATCCGGGTGGTGGAAACACGGGATTCTGATGAACGGGACTACACAGGCTCATTGCAGTTAATTGCCAAGGGGCCCTTGGAAACTCGCTCTGTTACGGGGGCCTTGTTGGGGGCCGATGAGTTACGGATCACCAGTATTGATGATTTTCCGATTAATGTGCCGCCGACTCGTTATATGTTGCTGACCGTACATCGGGATATGCCGGGGATTATCGGTAAAATTGGCTCACTTTTGGGGAGTTTTAATGTCAACATTGCCAGTATGCAGGTGGGGCGGAAACTGGTGCGGGGCGATGCGGTGATGGTGCTCAGTATTGATGACCCCTTACCGGAGGGCCTGCTGACGGAAATTACTAAGGTCTCTGGGATTCGGGATGCCTATATCGTTAATTTATAAGTCAAGGTTTGCTGATTAAGCCGTAGGTTTGCGCCGTGATTAGTCGCTGGTGGGAAGTTAAGGTCACAGTGCCGCCAGTTAACTCGGAACAACGGGAACTTGCGGAAGAAACCATCTATTGGCGACTGCAAACCTTTGGCTGCCAGGGCATGGCCACAGAATACCAGGCCAGTACCGGCTTAACTATTCGGGCCTATTTGCCCCATCACCAGGCCAGTTTGTTGGATATTTCGGCCTTAGGGGTTTGGGTGCAACAGGATGTGATGGGGTTAAACCAGGCCCCGCCGCGGTTGCAATGGCAGTTGGTGGATGAAGAAGACTGGGCCCACAGTTGGCAACAATATTGGCATCCTCAGGAAATTGGTGAGAAGTTTTTGGTTTGCCCGGCCTGGTTAACGACACCCCCACTCCATGAGCGATTTTTAATTCTCCTCGATCCAGGCATGGCCTTTGGCACGGGCACTCACCAAACTACACAGCTTTGTCTGGAAGCTTTGGAAATGCAACTGGATGATACCTTTGAACCCCTGGGAGCTTTGACCTTAGCCGATGTTGGTTGTGGCAGTGGGATTCTCTCCGTCGCTGCTTTGTTACTGGGAGCAGAATTTGTCTATGCCCTGGACTTAGATCCCTTAGCGGTACAGGCCAGCCAGGAGAATTTTACCCTCAATCATCTCAAACCGGAGCAGTGGTCTGTTGCGGAGGGGAGCATTGAAACAATTCCTCAACCCGTTGATGGGCTGATCTGCAATATTTTGGCGGATGTGATTATCTCTCTAGTGCCGAAATTAAATGGAGTGACAAAGCCGGGGGCCTGGGGGATTTTTAGCGGCTTGCTGCTGTCCCAAGCTCCCGAGGTAACTACGGCCCTGGAGGGCATTGGCTGGACGGTTACTAGTGTTTGGCGGCGGGATGACTGGTGCTGCTTAAATGCCCTGCGCGCAATCGAAATGGGATAGCTGGCCTGGGGGCGTTAGAGTTGGGCTTGATAGGAGGGACAGTCTTGGCAAGGCCCCCTTGGGTTGACCGCACAGCGTAGGATTGGTGACTGGGCGTTAAAAATACAGGTACTATCCCCAATTACCCAGGCCCCATTGACGAACCGCCGCTCTCCATCCTCAGGGGCTGTCTGCACATAAAGGGCAATTTTATTCAGTTGATAGCGGCCAGCCCGGAGTTGATAGCGATGTCGCCGTTCCAAGACCGTATAGGTTTGCCCCTGATGATCCAAGTAAGACCCTGGCTGGGGAGTCCAATCCAAATACACTTGCCCTAAGACTTGCCGGGGATTGACGAGATGGAGTTCAGTCGGGAGGTCAGCCGGAGTCATGTCAACAGCCAAAAACTGGTCTTTTCATTAAACGCCATTATGCCCTTGTTATTTCTTTTTTCCCAGTCTGACAACCCAGCCGTCTTGCTACTTGATGACGCGCAGGCCAAGGGTCTCTGATCAATGTGAACAACGGCTTAGGCAATAATTGTGCCGCGATTTTGGGTTTATGCTGGGGTTAGGTTTTAGAACATCTATCCCAGACGTGATCCAATGGAAATATCTAGAACAATGGGATTTGGCTTATTAGTGACCACGACTTTAGCACTACTCCAAATTGATTTGCCTAGGGTGACTGGTGCAAACTTAGCCATTAATCAGACCGTGGCCTGGTCGCAGCCCAACCCTGCTCGCAGACGGATTGCTGTTTTAGACTTTGAATTTGCCAGCACTGGTCTAACTGGGGCAGGATTAGGCAGTGGCGATGGTAGTTATGGCCCCTCTAAAGGCGTTAGTGACCTCTTGACCAATAAGCTGGTTCAAAGTGGCAATTTCATTGTTGTTGAACGTAGTCAAATCGAAAAGATTATTCAAGAACAAAATCTTGGGACTGCGGGGCGGGTGGATGCAGCAACAGCAGCCCAAATCGGTAGAATTCTTGGGGTTGATGTTGTTATTTTAGGTTCGATCACGAAGTTCAACGTCGAACAAAAACAATCCGGGGGCTTTGGGGGGGTTGGCATTGCGGTTTCGGTGAATGAATCTAAGGCCAATGCCATTGTCCAACTCACAGCCCGCTTAGTTAGCACCAGCACTGCCGAGATTTTAGCTGTAGCTCAAGGGGAGGGACAAACTTCCAAGCGGGAGAATCAAGTGTCTGTGGCTGGATTTGGGGGCGGGTCAAATACCAATAATATTGATTCTTTATTGAGTGGGGCAGCAGAGATAGCGGTGAGTCAGTTGGTGACAGAAATCAACAGTAATGCCGAGAAAATTAGCCTCCTGCCAGCCGTCCAACCCTCTCTGAATGCGGTCATTGCCGATGTGACGGGGGCGCAAATTACCCTCAACCGCGGTGGGAATGATGGCTATCGTCCAGGGATGAAACTGCGAATCGAGCGGGTTGTCAAAGAGGTCAAAGACCCCACCAATGGCCAAGTTTTACGAACCATTACGCAACCCATCGGACAAATGACCTTAACGGAGGTGGATGCTCGCTCATCCCTCGGGATTGTGAACTCTGGAGTCGGTATAAAAGTTGGTGATGTCGCCAAACCGATTTCGGCCTCGCCCTAGGGGATCACGAACTTTTTGCAGGTCATAGCCTTCATCCTCAGTTAAATAATGCTGAATTGTGATTCTGTTTTATTAAGATTAAGGGTGTTATTGCCAACTTCGGTAGCCGCCGCGACCCGGCCAGGCCTGGAGATGAATGTTGAATCTATCCAAAGTTTGGGGCAGTTGTCTTGAAACGCTTGTCTTTACCCCGTCAGTTCAATCCACAACTTCTTGGTGTTGCGGCCCTCTTTCTCTTGATTATGGGCATTGCCGCCGGGATCGTCAGTGGCAGTTGGGGGTTACTGCCGATCATTCTCTTGGGTTTGGCGGGCGGACTGCTCCTGGCCTGGTTAGTGATGCAAGCCCGAATTTCCCCTGGATTCTGGGGACGGCGTTCGACCCAAACCAGTGCCAATAACCTTTTGTCTTTAATTGCTGTTCTGGCTCTTTTAGGGATCCTCAATTTTCTTGGGGTGCGCTACGGAACCCAATTTGATCTGACAGAAAACCAGCAGTTTACCCTGGCCTTAGAATCTCAGGAGGTTCTCAAAGAGCTAAAACAGCCAGTTAATATCCTCGTTTTTGAGAGCAATCCCCCCAGTAGCCAGCGTCTGCTTTTGGAGCAATTTCAACGCCAAAGCCAAGGGAATGTGAGTTTTCAATTCATTGATCCGACTGAGCAACCGGGGTTAGCCAAAAAATTTAATATTCAACAAACTGGGGCAGTCATTCTCGAGTCCGGGAATCGCAGCCAGCCCCTAGAAGGAGAACTAAAGGAAGCCAACCTCACCCCTGCCTTGGTTAAAGTGACTGGAGATCAAACCACCCGAGCCTACTTTACCCAGGGTCATGGCGAGTTACCCTTGTCTGGGGGCAATGACAGTCTCTCCCAGGCCGTGGATGTTTTAAACAAGCGCAATGTCCAAAGCGAACCCCTGAATTTATTGACAAATCCCCAAGTGCCAGCCGATGCCAATGTGGTGATTGTGGCTGGGCCGCGCCAACGTTTCCTGGCCCCAGAGGTTACTGCCTTAGAAAACTTTCTCAAAGGGGGGGGAAGTGTCCTGTTGATGTTGGATCCCGATGTGACGACTGACCTGGAACCGCTTCTCAATGCTTGGGGCGTAAAACTAGATAACCGCTGGGTCATTGATGGGTCTGGGGTGGCACAACAGGTGGGCCTGGGGCCAGATACGGTGGTGGCCTTTGACTACGGGACTCATCCCATTACCCAAAAATTTGCCCAAGGCCCCGCTCTTTTTCCCAAGGTACAGGCGGTCTTAGTGGCTCCCAATCCAAAAGATACGGTGGTAAATCTAGTTAGCAGTAGCCCGCAAACCTGGGCAGAATCAAATTCGCAGGCCGAGAGCTTTAGTTATGATGCCAACCAAGATCAAATCGGCCCCTTAGCCTTGGGGGTAGCCATTACTCGTGAACTCGCACCTCAACATCAAGCAAATGGAACCAAGCCCGAAGATGCCCGTTTGATTGTGTTTGGAGATTCTGGTTTTGCCAGCAATAGCTTCTTTGAACAGGGCATTAATGGCGATTTATTTGTCAATTCCATTCTTTGGTTAGGGGAACGGGATGATCAACCCCTGAGTATCCGGTCCAAAGATGCCACAAATCGCCGTCTATCCCTGAGTGTGGCTACGAATCGCTGGGTGATTTTGATTAGTATTTTATTGTTGCCGCTGTTGGGATTTGGGATGGCGGTCGGGGCCTGGTGGCAACGGCGGTGATCTCCCTGCTGACTATTAATTGGGAAACTAAATTATGGTGACTTGGGCCGAACTGATCGGTTTACCCGCTTCCCAGTTCTATCGGATTACCCACCCCTTAAATATCTATGATTCGCCGGCCTTAAGCTCCTTGGCAACCCAGGCCTGGGCAGGGCGTTATTTACAACTTTTCAATCTGCCACCCGAAAAAACCAGTTACCGGACAGGCCATGAAATTCTACTCTGGGAAGATCAGTATCCAGGTTGGCTGGCCGGGGAAGATTTAGCCCATTTAGAGCCGACCCCCCTATTATCCCCCCCGAAACAACTTAAACGGGACGAGATTCTCCAGAGAATTCCGGCAATTATCGAGTTCTGTCACATGGCCAAAACCCGCTGTCATACCTATCTTTGGGGCGGAACCTTGGGGCCAAGTTATGATTGCTCCGGCTTAATCCAGGCCAGTTTTGCGGCGATGGGAATTTGGTTGCCTCGTGATGCCTATCAACAGGAGGGATTTGTAGCCCCAATTCCTAATCCTGGTGTAAATCCCGATGATTTAGTCCCTTATTTAGAATCGGGGGATCTGGTCTTCTTTGGCACACCGAGTAAAGCCACCCATGTCGGGTTATATCTTGGCGGCGGTGAATATCTCCACAGTTCCGGCAAAGATCAAGGTCGCAATGGAATTGGCATGGATTCGCTACTGGGTCAAGATCACCCCAACCCTGATCCGATTTCCCAGGCCTACTATCAGCAATTTCGCGGGGCAGGCCGAGTCATGACTAGTTTTAGTCCAAATCTTTAGGGGATTGATTGAGCAACACTGTGGGGTAAATTGATGGCTCAAACCCTAATTGCAGTAGTCGGGGCAGGTGTTGCGGAAGCGGAGGGAATGGCCCAGGCCGAGGTAGTGGGTCAATTAATCGCAAGTCAGGGATGGGTCTTAATCTGTGGGGGCCTGGGAGGCGTGATGGCGGCGGCCTGTCGGGGGGGTAAACTTGCTGGGGGCCAAACTATCGGAATTTTGCCGGGGCCAGATCCCAACGCGGCCAATCCTTGGGTAGATATTGCCATTGCCACGGGGCTAGGAGAAGCTCGCAACACTATCATTGCCCAGGCCGCTGCGGGACTCATCGCCGTTGGGGGGGAATTTGGCACCCTCTCAGAAATTGCTTTTGCCTTAAAGTTAGGAAAACCCGTCATTGGCCTGGGGACGTGGCAGCTTTATCGTCAAAACAAACTGGATCGGACAATTCAAGTGGCTCAAGATGCAGAGATGGCTGTAGCTCTCCTAAAAGCTTTAGTCTAAGAACCCGTTCCCGTAATTTTCGATAATACAATGGTAAGAATCTGACGACTTTTCGACCGCAGCTACCTTTAGTTCCGAGTAGATTTCACACCCCCAAAAGCGACACCTATGTCTGAGAGCCTCTACAAAGATACGGTTAACTTGCCCAAAACAGCCTTTGAAATGCGGGCCAATGCGGCAAAACGGGAACCTGAAATCCAGGCCTGGTGGCAAGAACAGCAAATTTACGAAACTCTTTCCAAAAATAACCCCGGCCCCCGCTTTACTCTTCACGATGGCCCTCCCTATGCCAATGGCGCGCTCCATATTGGCCATGCAATGAACAAAACCCTGAAGGACATAATCAATAAATATCAACTGCTCCAGGGGAAAAAAGTCACCTATATTCCCGGTTGGGATTGTCACGGGCTGCCGATTGAATTGAAAGTCCTGCAAAACCTCAAGCCTGAAGAACGCCGGGGCCTGGATGCACTGGCACTCCGTCAAAAAGCCAAGGAATTTGCCCTCAAGACCGTCAATGAACAAAGTCAAAGTTTCCAGCGTTATGGCGTTTGGGGGAATTGGGATGAACCTTATCTCACCTTGAAACCCGCCTATGAAGCCGCTCAGATCGGAGTGTTTGGAGAAATGGTGCTCAAGGGCTATATCTATCGGGGCTTAAAGCCGGTGCATTGGAGTCCCAGTTCCCAAACTGCCTTGGCCGAAGCCGAGTTGGAATATCCAGAAGGTCATGTTTCCCAAAGTTTGTATGCGGCTTTTGAAGTCACCTCACTGTCCCAACCGCTACAGCTTCCCTTGGATTCATTTCTGGGCGAATTGGGAATTGCGATTTGGACAACCACGCCTTGGACAATTCCCGGTAATTTAGGCGTGAGTGTTAATCCCGAATTGGTCTATGCCGTTGTTGAAATCGGTGAACAAGCCCCAGGCCGGTTTAAGTATTTGATCGTGGCCAAAGATTTAGTCGAGCGACTGGAAGCAGTATTGGGGACAACTCTAACCATCCAGGCCACGGTCATGGGCAAAACCCTAGAACACACCCGTTATCGCCATCCTTTATTTGAGCGGGAAAGTGAAGTCCTGATTGGTGGCGATTATGTGACTACGGAATCGGGGACAGGCTTAGTCCACACGGCCCCAGGCCATGGGTTAGAAGACTATGGAGTCGGTCAACGCTATGGACTTCCGATTTTGTCGCCAGTGGATGATCGGGGGAATTTTACCGAAGAAGCGGGGGAATTTGCCGGGTTAAATGTTCTGGCTGAAGGCAACACCGCCATTATTAATGCCTTAGACGAGGTGGGCGCACTTCTCAAACAAGAACCCTATAACCACAAATATCCCTACGATTGGCGCACCAAAAAACCGACCATTTTCCGGGCCACAGAACAGTGGTTTGCCTCAGTTTCTGGATTTCGGGATGCTGCCTTAGAAGCGATTGCCCAGGTGAAATGGATTCCAGCCCAAGGGGAAAACCGGATTACCTCCATGGTGGCCGAGCGTTCCGATTGGTGTATTTCCCGGCAAAGAAGTTGGGGTGTGCCGATTCCCGTCTTTTATCACAACGAAACAAATGAACCCCTCTTAAACGCCGCAACCATTGCCCACGTCCAGGCCCTGATTGCCCAACACGGTTCGGATATTTGGTGGCAGTTATCGGTGGCGGAATTATTGCCGGAGTCCTATCGAGAGGTGGCGGATCAGTATCGTAAGGGCCTGGATACGATGGATGTCTGGTTTGACTCGGGTTCGAGTTGGGCGGCGGTCTTAGGCGAGGATTTATACCCCGCGAATTTGTATTTGGAAGGTTCTGATCAACATCGGGGTTGGTTTCAATCTAGTTTGCTCACCAGTGTGGCGGTCAAAGGCCAGGCCCCCTATCAATCGGTCTTAACCCACGGGTTTGTCTTGGATGAACAGGGCCGGAAAATGAGCAAATCTTTGGGGAATGTGGTTGATCCCAAAATCGTCATCGAGGGCGGCACAAACCAAAAAGAAGAACCTGCCTATGGGGCCGATGTCTTGCGGTTGTGGGTTTCCTCTGTGGATTACTCGACAGATGTCCCGGTGGGAAAAAATATTCTCAAGCAACTCTCGGATGTTTATCGGAAAATTCGCAACACGGCCCGGTTCCTGTTAGGCAATCTCCACGACTTCGACCCTAGCCAAGATGCGATTCCCTACGCCCAACTGCCAGAATTGGATCGCTATATGCTGCATCGGATTGGTGAAGTCTTTACCGATGTTACAAATGCCTTTGAAAGCTATCAATTTTTCCGCTTTTTCCAGACGGTGCAAAACTTCTGTGTCGTAGATTTGTCCAATTTCTATCTCGACATTGCCAAGGATCGCCTGTATATCAGTGCCATCGATGCCCTGCGCCGCCGCAGTTGTCAGACGGTTCTGGCCATTGCCTTAGAAAATCTTGCCAAAGCCATTGCCCCAGTTTTGTGTCATTTAGCCGAGGATATTTGGCAGTTTCTCCCCTACACCACACCCCATAAATCCGTGTTTCAATCGGGCTGGGTGAATTTAAGCGAAAACTGGCATGATCCCCAATTGGCAACCCGATGGCAAAAACTGCGGGATATTCGCACAGAAGTAAACAAGGTTTTAGAACAGGCCAGGGCTGATAAATTCATTGGTTCACCCTTAGAAGCTAAACTCTTACTTCATATTGCTGATCCTGAATCTCGGGAAACCTTAGCCGACTTTAATCCTGATAGTTTGAGTGGTAATGGCGTGGATGAGTTGCGTTACTTGTTCCTCACGTCTCAGGTTGAACTCTTGGATTCGGCTATTGATTTATCTGAGTTGAAGTATCAGGTAGAAGCAGGGGGCCTGGGGATTGGGATTGTCAAAGCCGATGGTGAAAAGTGTGATCGCTGTTGGAACTATTCAGAGCGAGTTGGCAAAATTGAGGCTCATCCCCTAATTTGCGAACGGTGTGTCGGTGCTTTACACGGTCAGTTTTGAGGCTAACGAGGTGAAACATGAATGCCCAACTGATGATTCAGCCTTCTTCCTTTATTGATGCTGGAATCCAAATGAAGCCAGTTCGAGGACTGTTCTTGTTCAAATTCAGCGAAACCTTACAAGAGCGGCTGGAAAATCTGAACGAAAAACGACGGGAATCCACATTATCAAAAGATGAAGAAGTGGAACTGACGGGAATTTTAGAACTCGACCGGATTTTTACGCTGCTTAATGCAAAGATTATTGCTGAGTCTGCCTAGATATGGCGATTTCCAAAGAGATTCGGCACCGTGTTCGAGAGCGGGCCAAGTATCTATGTGAATACTGCCACTCTTCTGAAGAAGCCAGTGCCGCCCGTTTTGAAGTTGACCATATCCAACCACGTTCTCGTGGAGGGGCAGATACATTGGATAATTTAGCCTTGGCTTGTCAACGATGTAATAGCCACCGTTATAACTTCACAGAAGGAGTTGATCCCGAATCTCAAGTTTCAACTCAGTTGTTTAACCCACGGTTACATCAGTGGAATGAGCATTTCGTTTGGGAGAAGACTGGCTTAGTGATTCGGGGTAAGACCTCTACTGGGCGGGCAACGTGTAATCGTTTAGACTTAAATGATCAAGAGCATAATGATGGGGCAATTGTTAAAGCTCGTAGTTTCTGGATTCGCGGCGGTTGGCATCCACCATCTGATGATGTCATCGAATCTTGAGGGTTGACAAATATCTTATTTCAGCGAAATAGTGCTTACCCTTGTGAACATCCCTGGCCAAGACAAAGAGCTTCTAGGGTGTTGGTGGCAGAATATTGTCGCTCATAAAAACTGATAAAAAGCTGATACAGCTTATTATACAGAAAATATTAAATGATTAGCAAATTTGGAGTACTTTCAAGCAAATTGCATGATAAGTAGACTATAGATGGAGTTATCTGGCTTTTTGCCACACATACACTAGTTAGGTTGCTTTAAATTTGGGATAGGACGAGGCTTCCATAACCTTTGTAGTTGCTCATAAGCTAAGCTTTTAACAGTATTATCAGTGATTCTATGCCTAAAAAAATAAACGAGATTTTTGGAATTGCTGAGGAAGCTCTAAGAAAAGAGGGGGTATTTAACGGATTCATAGACCTTGACTCAAAGTTCTATGTTGATCCCCATCTTCTTGAAAGAACGAAAGTTCCAGAACTTGAGAACTCGTATCTAAGTTTTAAGACTCATTTCACAGAAATTATTCATCTTTTACAGGCAACCAAACATTCTGGCGATAGGTTCTTTCGTGAAGCTCACAGAAAATTGATATTTCCAGAATTGCCATTTGTATCTTTAGGCTATTCTACTGAGGGTACATCAGGTAGTGGTATTGGTTCAGGAATTGCTCTAAATCTAACCAGTACTGCCTGGGAAATCATACAAGCAGGCATAGCTGATCCAGTTATTTTTGAGCTAGTGGGACTTCTTGAAGAAAACATTGGTGCTGATCGAATCAGCGATATGGCAATTTATATCATTCTTCTGGACTTACTAACTTACTCAGAACGAGTTGCTAAAAATCTCAATTTAAATACCTGTCAAGTAAAGGCATACGGAAAGGAATTTTCACTACCAGCCATTACTGGTACTAATCGCCCTACAGTATTGATTCCTTACGAAATTCTAAATGACCTTCCTGTAGCAAATGGTTGGGATGATATTGATCGTGTTTGCGCACATAACGAGGACTTGCGTAATCGCGTAAATGAGATCATCGGAGATACTTGGAAGGATGAATCAGGAAAGAAAAGAAGAATCCCGAAACGTGAGTTGAAATACATTCTCCTTAATCATCCCGAAGTACTGAAAGATTTAGTAGAACAATACAAGAGAAATTCTGTCGAAAAATACGATTTTGAAAAAGATCCATCAGGACAGCTCATTTGGCATGATATCGCAAGAGAATACGCTAGTCTTTATCCACTTTTATTAGGTGTAGATAAAGTAACTCCAGAAAATATTCTTCAATTAGTTCTCAAGATATGTAGTCATTTCAAAGTTTTGGTTGAGGCTAATGGGTTGTCTGTACATTTTTGGAATGAGTCAAAAAAACTTCGGAATGAGCGTTTTGCACAATTGCTTTTCTTTGGTATAGCTGATGCCTACTGCGGTGCTCATAATCTAGATTTAAATAGAGAACCTAACGCTGGGCGCGGGCCTGTTGATTTCAAGATTTCTAGCGGCTACAATGCGCGGGTGAATGTTGAGATAAAATACACATCAAATAATATTAGAGCAGGCTATGAGAAACAACTTCAAATATATAACGCTGCCGAACGGACTCAATACAGTATTTTTTTGATTATTAGAACTACTGAGTCTACTAAAGCTTTAGACGAGCTAATTAAATTTAGAATGGATCAAGTGTCTGCTGGTAAAAGGGCACCAGAGATTTTCATTGTTGATGGAAGAGTTTTGCCTTCCGCAAGTAAAACAAAGTAACAAAAACAACCTAACAACCGTTATAGCAAACAGTATTGATTCGTGAGATTTGAGCCAAATTTTTTATATCTGCAAAGTTTTGATTTCACCCTAGGTTCCGTCAAGGGCTGTTCCTTACCAATGCCTGTGATGTTCAATTATTCTCACAAATGAAGACGGCCTGTTATATTTATGCAAGAGGCAGTATCTGTCCACTATCCTCATTAAATCCAATTACTCAGAAATTATAGCTGTCCCTGCATTTCTGCTGAGGACTTAATGTTTATCAGTGTCAGCGCTCCTTGTAGCAAGTTGCAACCCCGTATCGTTGCTGCGGAGCTAAGATAATTCCCCCATGAGACAAGCCTTGCCCAATGAGAGTAGTGTGCAATTGGTAAAAGTCTCTAGTATTGAAACTAAAAATAACTCGACCATTTTCCTTTGCCCAATCTAGTTGATCTTCATCCGACCTATGGAGCATTCCCACATCTACAACTGTCAGGACATCCACATTGCGAGATTTCAAAGCTTGAACAAAGTCCTCATCCATTGAGTCCTCGTCAAGGTACAAGAGTATCTGGCTCATCTAAAATTCGTTAAACCCTTTTGCTGTGCAATCCTGCGAGCTTGTGGTATTCAGCATCTTCTTCAGCCAAATCTACTTCAATCTCATCACGATTCGCATGATAATAAGCCAAAGCAGCATAAATTTGGGCAAGGCTTAGGTGGCTCATCCGACGAGCAATTTCCTCTGCATTTGCACCTTGCTTGTATAAAACAACTACTCGACGAACAGAGGTTCCTGTCCCTGTAATGACTGGACGACCGTGACCAATATCTGGGGAACGAGTGACTAATGTGCCGATATCAATAGCAGCAGACATAGTTTATACCGCGGTGGTGAGCTACGGATTATTCATGTCAGTCTAACATTTTGCATCAGAGTAGAGAAATGCATTTTTGTTGCAACGACAGATAATTTGTTATCCGTCGAATTCAACCATTAAACTACTTTGGCATCTAATATCTGTGGAATCCATGTCTTGATAATTGCGTGTCTATGCACACCCAATCGTGTAGCTTCTTTATCTAAAGCCTCAACCATCCAGACTGGGAAATCAACATTGACACGTTTAGTTTCCAATCCTGGCCGCTTTGCAGAACTCAAATCAAAGTGTTCAAGAATTTCCAAACCTTGATCGAATTTCATATCTAGCTCTTCAGCATTCATAAAATTCAACCTCATCATTACGAGAAGGCAGCACTGAAATAATTCGGATGTTTTCGTTGCGGTAGGTAGCAATAGCAGACCAACATTTTCCGTCAATTTTACCAATCACCATAAAATGAGACTCCCTAGTAGATTTGGCCTGGATTTCTACCCTTTGAGGATCATCCCAAAGAATTGTGCACGCTCAAAATCTATTCCATGTTTAGATTGATTGCGCTGACTCTTTTCTAGGTCATACTCAAACACCTGAAGTTTTCCGGTATATTAGACATACCTTTATTATACCAAAACAATGCTGAAATACCTCCTAATCGGGCATACTACTGTGTGAACCCATACGGCGTAATAGAGATAGACTTGTCAAGAGATTTAGAAAGTTATTGGTAGTACTAAATCAGTAATGATGCATTGTAGTGGTGAATAAAATTCAAAAGTA
>NZ_JAVMIP010000029.1 GCF_031729055.1 Pseudocalidococcus azoricus BACA0444
TTTGACACAGCTTCAGAAAAAGTGTACCAACTTAGCGAGGAATATGCTGTATTGACGCAAGATTGAGTGAATTAAAGATTTGTATTCACCCCCTTGAGCTTGGAACCACTGCCACACATCTGACTCAATCTGAACTAACTGCTGGGTCTGGGACGCAGGAATTCTTAAAGTGGCATTCTCAAAAAACTCTTCTGTCAATGGTGGAATATCGGAGTAATCAATTCCTTCATCATCCATTGCCTCTAATCCTTCCCAATCAGTACGAGAGGTATTGCTTAAGTCTTTGCCGTTCATATTGATTTGCCTTTGGTGCTGAAATGCTCCGAATTATATCTTTTTGTCGTTCTGTCCAAACCACAACTGCTACACCGTTACCGAGGAAGCCGGGACCAACTCAACGATCTTCGCCATAATTAAACCGTTCATCTAGTTCAATGAGCATTGGAGCTGCAAACATTTCAGGAACATCGGCAAAATCAATTTTGTGCTTGCGAATGTTTTCTAATTTTTTTGCTTCGTCTCACTCAAACTGCATGAAAAGCTAGAGGGCCTCATTGGACTTTCTCTATTATCCCAAAATACTAAAGCTCTACACATACCCGATGCTGGGATAAGCCGATAGAGAAGATGCAGGAGTTACCTTTACCAAAGCTGGAGAAGACTTTCTTGGCCTGGTGAAAAAGAGTAAGCTTCCGGTTGGGTGAGTGATTAATAGCTGGCCTAGAAGAAAGATTACTGGCCATACAACAAAACCTCAACCCAAGAATATTCTTATTTGTTCATTACAACTGATCTTGAATACTCTACTTAGGCTTTATACAAAGAGAGCATTTGCATAATACCTAAGCCCACCCTCTCCTGTCGTGATCAACTTTGAATAACGACAGTTGCTTAACATGCGGTCGGATGCCATGACCAGTTTATCTATCGCGAAATTTCCAATTAGTGATTGCATCTAAATACTTACCCATGTCATGATCCTCTACCCCATCTATCCCTTTTTCTTTTAATGATTCTATAGCCCCATAAAAACTGTCAATAAATTGATGCCAAAAGCCAAGTTCTTGTTCAATTGTTCCATCCTCTAAAATATGTAGATAAGTTCCAACGTGACTATATCCCATCAAACGAGAAGGAGCCCTAGTCACTAAATCATTGTTATTGTTGAAACGAAAGCATCGTGTTTTAGATTCGATATTAAAAATTCGTGCAGTGTTACGCGTCATTACCCTTGGCTGTCCAAAAGTATAAATATTTGTAAAGGGTTCATCAACGTGGATCAACTTCGAGCCAGCAATTACAGCCATTGCACCACCTAAGCTATGCCCGGTTAGAAAGAGAGGTTTTCTCACCTTCAAATTGTTTAATCGTTTGTATTGATTATAAATTTGATCCCAAATAGCTTCGACTGAATTCCAAAATCCCCGATGAAACTCTCCAAAAAGTTGCTTAACAGGGAAAGCATTAATGTTGTCAATCCAATCAATAAGTTGATCGGTTCCTCGAAACGCCATACAAAAGTATTTTTGATGATCGACGAGAATGGCCTGGGAAGAATGCTCATCAAAGGAATAAACTTCTATAAATTCATCATCTATTTTTTTTAGATTTTCAAGAATCTTAACTTTATCTGGTTTTACTGATGGTTTTACTGAATTGGTCTCTTTTATATAAGACTGAGATGCAAGTTGAGCCATCCAATAAGCATTGCCTTTATCTAATCTGGTTTTATAGGGACTAACTCTATGGATTGTCATAAACTTTTTCCTGGAGCTACATAACGTTCTTGATCATCAGCTGAAAATTCTCTCATCATGCCAAAAGCGGCTTAAGTCAAGTCAGTGGAGACAAGTTCTTAGATTTTGTGTCTATGCTACACCAATTAAAACCTTTTTTTAATAATTCGAGGAGTTTCATCATATTTATGAAACCAACCAAATGCCTGAAGTAGTCACATTAAAATTTAAAGAATGGATGAAGAACGCTAGTCAGTTATTCGATACATCTGTTCAAATGATCAAACATGACATTGATGGAACTTGTAACTATTTTTGGTGCCGAACAACTAGCGGGGTTATGGAAGGGATTAATAATAAAATTAAAGTAATTAAGCGTCAGGCCTATGGATTTACAAATTTTGACCATCTCCGGATGAGGCTCATGGCTTGTTTCTCTCATTAGTTTTACTGATCACCCTGTGGCCAAGAGAGCTATTCATTCTCTGGTGGAATATCCAACAACTCACTTTCCATCTCTCGTCGTAGGGCCTCTAGAATTTCCTCCATATCAGTATCTAAATCGGGATTGTTACTCGGTGGATGGTAGAGATTATTCTCGCGAATTAAGGTAAAAATAGATGCCAGCGACCGCTCTTGCTCAACCTCCCACCAACTACCCGTGTGTCGCATATACGCAAGATTAAATTTTCCAGGCCCCGCATATTCTAAGCGGGTAAATGGCTGTTCCCTGTATTTGCTGTCAGCGTTCGGGACTCGGTATTCAAGCTTATAGACAAAATAAAAAAAGCTGCGATGCCACTTGGTAAAAATCTCAGTTAGATAGCCGAAAAAGTTATATTTACCGTCTATCGGTGGTGTCTGGATATACTTAGGCTTCCATTCATCGATCAGGGCCTGGGCTAGTTGGGATACCTCTAACTTGACTTCATCAGGTACTTTGGGCTTGGGAGCAGCTTTGGGAGAGTAAACCCACTGATACTTTGAAGACTTGTGCTTTGCCATAACCATCTCAATCAGGATTGATGATCTTTGGTGTGAGTATGCCAGGATTAGCATTGAGATGCAAGGCTGGCCTCAATTGCCGTGACTGTAACTAACAAAATAAAATCCCCCAGCAAAACAGCAGAAGTTCTCAAAGCTAGGCAGCCATTAACGACTTATACAATCGGTATTCCAAGCTGCGAGAGCCATGTGTGCGTGTCCATATAACCCCGCTGGAACTTGATTTTGCCGTTAATGACGTGAAAGAAACCACAGCCTTGGAGTGTAAAACTTTTACCGTTTGGTGCATCATCGCCCAGTTAACCTAAAAATGTGCCGCCTTGCCATTCGACAATAGCCCATTCACCATCCTCAAATATATTCAGGGGATGCGTATAGTTATCTGGAAACGCCGTGAAGAATGAAACAAAACTTTCTAACAAAGCCTCACGCCCATAAAGCGGATCACCAAAAGCAACCTGATGATTTTTCGCATCATCGTGATAAAGCTCAATCAGGGCCTGGGGATCACGAGCGTTGTATGCTGCAATTCAATCTTTCACGACTTCTTTTGATGATTTCATATCTTTCAACTCTATTAAAGCCTACCGCACGCTTTCAGCCCCCGCACGACTGCCTAAATCCCCAACCCGCCAGACACAGGTAAGCTTTGCGACTGAACCAAGCATATCGTAGCGTTTCGGTACAGCAACTTATTGTAATATATACTATTTATAAAGAGAATTTTTTTTAAATTAAATCTTCTTCAAGTTGAATGTCGTGTAGGGAATACTTCTTATCTGGAGGTCTATCAGAACGTTCTAGGACTTCCACAACAACTCGACGATCCACCATGGGCCCGATCACATCATCAATTTCTTTGGCCTCATAAATCCTCTCAGTTTTGCCATCGATATTTACTTCAATCCAGTCCTTATCCAATTGCAAACCCCGAAGCGTTCCTTTCAATTGTCTGATTTTATGTTGAGTGAGTTCCGGAGAAACTATCTCTGGCTTCTTCAAAACGTTTTTGATTGCTTTGCGAGTATCGGGGCGAAGAACAACAGGTTGTGAATCAAAATCACTAGTAGACTTGATCTCCATTTGATCAAAAGATTTACCTGAAACTGGAGGTGCAAGCTCACGAGTTAATTTCAGAAAGGTTTCCCTGTAGTCTTCTTGAGGAACAACTTCGATTAACTCTCCTTCCGGATCTTGTGTAGTTGCTCTGACAATCTCAAGAAATTTTTTAGTAATTTGTTCAACACGCAACTCAGTATCTACTATGTCACCCAAAATTAATTGCTCAAAGTTTTTCTGTCTACGAACTCGAACTTCAAATTGATAGCTTCCAGCAGGAGCTTGGAATAACCAAGGATCACACTGATCTTTCACATCTTGACCGGGTAATCCGCGAGTTCGATGAGGTTTTTCTAGAAGAAATTCTGTTGTTCGATAGAAAAGACTTTTAACTTGCTCCACTTTTCGTAGAATAAGTTCTAGTGGAGCTGCACCATATAAAACTTCCCCTCCGCTCACTGAAACTAAAACTTCACCTTCTATAAACTGAATTCCAGATTTTGCGCGGGATTGTTCATAACGAATAACTTGTAAAAGATCTTCTAGCTCATCAACTGCAAAAGATGGTAGCAGTTCACTGGCTAGCCACTTATGAGCAATTCGTTTTGCCAATGCAAATTCCTGAGCTTTGGAATAAAGAGACACTGCACTAACAGCCGTTATACCAATAGTTCGAATTTTACTTTTATCAAGAGTATTTAGAGCATTTGTTTCTGCTTCCGCTGCCAAACGATAAAGTTCAGCGGCACGACTAAACTGTTGTCGCCTGAAAAGCTGCTCTGCTTGAGCTGCGTACTCTTCACTACGAGTATGATGCACTAACCAACTCATAATGACTCATCAACCGTATGAAGTAAAATTAACTGTACCTTAAAACCTACTATGGCTGCTAGCGCCGGTAGGTTGCTATCTCCCCGTCGTGTTTGCTCGATCTTTATTCGAAGTCGCTTAGTCACCTCTGATTTATCAGAATGCGTTCCTGAAACCTCCAATCGAAAACAATTTTCTAAATCCTCTAAATCCTGGCTCCTTAGCGCAAGGTAGTAATCAGCACCTGACCCTTTTGACATACGCCTAATAGCAAATAAGCTTCTTGTGAGTTCTATCGCTGCAATTGCAACAGCACAGGCTCCGGCCTCTGTGGCATCGTCATTATCCCAGGCTCCCTTTTCTCTATCATCTGTTCTTTCCCATTCCACCCTTGCGATAGATTCGACTTTATCATCTTCCAAGGTAAACTCTTTAGGTGATACATGATGTCGATCAAAACAGACTCTTGCAGCTTGAAATAAATACTCGGCAACCGGAGCAGGAAGAGCATGATGCCGTTTAGATAAGTTATGTAGAGGAAGTAAAGGTGGGATACTGTCAGTCAAAATTGATGTCTCAAGTAAAATCAGATTTATTTTATCTTGCCAATCTATTTGTGTGATTTAATGAATGTCTAAGTTCGAATATGCATTGTAAAGTTCTTAAACTTTATAGGGAATGGGAGATATTCTAGATCAGTCAATTAATCAACAGATGTACGATAAAGTCTTCTCAATCCAAATTCAAGAGCCAGATTTTCAGTCGCTCAAGGGTGATTTAGCACTTGAACAAAAAAATAACAGGAAATCCCCCACCCAAAGGCAGAGGATTTCAATTTTAGCTAACTAATCAGCAATCAATTCATCAACCGTACTTCGATGCAGTTGAAGCAATTAAGAATGCTGCGTAGGTAACGATATAGCCAACCGTGAAGTGAGCTAAACCAACCACCCGGGCTTGAACAATCGAGAGAGCCACTGGCTTATCTTTCCAACGTACCAAGTTTGCCAAGGGAGTCCGCTCATGGGCCCAGACGAGAGTTTCAATCAACTCTTGCCAGTAACCCCGCCAGCTAATCAAGAACATGAATCCAGTTGCCCAAACCAAGTGTCCGAAGAGGAACATCCAGGCCCAGACAGACAGATTATTTGTTCCGTAGGGGTTATACCCATTGATCAACTGAGAGGAGTTCAGCCACAGATAATCCCGCAGCCAGCCCATCAAGTAGGTGGAAGACTCATTAAACTGAGCCACGTTGCCTTCCCAAACGCCCAGATGCTTCCAGTGCCAGTAGAAGGTGACCCAACCAATGGTATTCAACATCCAGAACATGGACAGGTAGAAGGAATCCCAAGCAGAAATGTCGCAAGTACCACCCCGGCCTGGCCCATCACAAGGGAAGGCATAGCCAAAGTCTTTCTTGTCGGGCATTAACTTGGAACCCCGGGCATCCAACGCACCTTTGACCAAGATCAAGGTGGTGGTGTGCAGACCTAGGGCAATCGCATGGTGAACCAAGAAGTCACCAGGCCCAATAGTCAAGAACAAAGAGTTATTGCCACTGTTGATCGCTTCTAACCAACCCGCTAACCAGACATTCCCATAATTCGGCCAGGCCGTAGCAGCAATGCTTTCGGGGTTAGACAGCAGGGTGTCAAAGCCGTAGAGTAACTTCCCGTGGGCAGCTTGAATGAACTGGGCAAAGACCGGCTCAATCAAGATTTGCTTTTCGGGTGTGCCAAAGGCAACCACAACATCGTTATGGACATAGAGGCCCAAGGTATGGAAGCCGAGGAAGAGGGAGACCCAGCTTAGGTGGGAAATAATCGCCTCTTTATGTTGCAGCACCCGATCTAAAACGTTGCCTTTATTTTGCACCGGGTCATAATCCCGCACAAGGAAAATGGCCCCGTGGGCAAAAGCCCCCACCATAATGAAGCCAGCAATGTACTGGTGATGGGTATAAAGGGCCGCCATGGTCGTATGGTCTTGGGCAATGAAGGCATAGGGAGGCAGCGAGTACATGTGCTGGGCTACCAGAGAGGTAATCACCCCTAAGGAGGCCAATGCCAATGCCAACTGGAAGTGCAAAGAGTTATTCAGGGTGTCATAGAGGCCTTGGTGAGGCAGGTTGAACTGACCCTCACTCTTAGCCGAAAGCAACCCAGCTTTACTGTCCAGCATTTCCTTGATGTTGTGACCAATACCGAAGTTAGTCCGGTACATATGCCCGGCTACAATGAACAGAACGGCAATCGCCAAGTGGTGGTGAGCCATGTCTGTCAGCCAAAGAGACTCGGTTTGGGGATGAAAACCACCTAAGAAGGTGAGAATCGCCGTCCCAGAGCCTTCCGCAGTACCAAAAAGATGGCCAGCAGTATCTGGATTTTGGGCATAGACCCCCCAGTTCCCGGTGAAGAAGGGCTGTAAACCCGCCGGGTGAGGCAATGTCGAAAGGAAATTATCCCAACCCACATGCTGTCCCCGAGATTCAGGAATGGCCACGTGGATCAAGTGTCCAGCCCAGGCCAAGGAACTGACCCCAAACAAACCCGCCAAGTGGTGATTGAGGCGAGACTCGGCATTTTTAAACCAAGACAAGCTGGGACGGAATTTCGGTTGCAAGTGGAGCCAGCCAGCGAATAAAGCCAAAGAGGCTAAAACAATCAAGAAGATTGCCCCTTGGTAGAGGTCGCCGTTGGTGCGCATGCCGATGGTGTACCACCAGTGATAAACGCCAGAGTAGGCAATATCAACGGGGTTAGAGGCACCAGCTTGGGTAAAGGCATCGACCGCACCCTTACCAAATTGAGGATCCCAGATCGCATGGGCGATGGGACGGACATTGAGTGGGTCTTTAATCCACTGCTCAAAGTTGCCTTGCCAGGCCACGTGGAATAAGCTACCCGATGCCCACAGGAAAATGATTGCCAGATGGCCAAAATGAGAGGCAAAAATCTTTTGGTAAAGATTCTCTTCTGTCATGCCATCGTGGGTTTCAAAATCATGCGCAGTGGCAATCGCGTACCATATCCGCCGTGTGGTCGGATCCTGTGCGAGGTCTTGGCTAAACTTAGGAAATTTAGTTGCCATAGTTAGGTAAAGTCTCCTCGCCCTTATCCTACTGAGATGATGCGAGCCAGGAAGAACGCCCACGTCGTGGCAATCCCTCCTAACAAGTAGTGGGCAACCCCAACGGCCCGGCCTTGAATAATGCTCAAAGCACGGGGTTGAATTGCCGGAGCGACTTTCAGCTTGTTATGGGCCCAAACAATGGACTCAATCAATTCTTGCCAGTAGCCGCGACCACTGAACAGGAACATCAAGCTAAAGGCCCAAACAAAGTGAGCACCGAGGAACAGCAAGCCGTAAGCCGACAGAGCCGAACCATAGGAACCAATCACCTGCGAGGCCTGGGCCCAGAGGAAGTCTCGGAGCCAGCCATTAATCGTAATCGCACTTTGGGCAAAGTTCCCACCAGTAATGTGAGATACCGTGCCATCGGGCGCAACCGTTCCCCAAACATCCGACTGCATCTTCCAACTGAAGTGGAAAATTACTACCGAGATGCTGTTATACATCCAGAACAAGCCCAAGAAGACATGATCCCAACCAGAAACCTGGCAAGTACCACCCCGGCCTGGTCCATCGCAGGGGAAACGAAAACCTAAATTCGCTTTATCAGGAATCAGGCGAGAACTACGGGCAAACAACACCCCCTTGAGGAGAATCAACACCGTCACGTGAATGGTGAAGGCATGGATGTGATGCACCATAAAGTCAGCGGTTCCCAAGACAATCGGCATCATTGCCACTTTGCCACCGACCGCCACAATGCCACCACCAAAGGCGTAACTCGCGGTTGCAGTTGCATTGGGAGCCGTTGCCCCTGGTGCAAGGGTATGGATATTTTGAATCCATTGGGCAAAGACCGGCTGGAGTTGGATGCCCGTATCCGAGAACATATCTTGGGGACGACCAAAAGCCCGCATCGTGTCGTTGTGGACATAGAGGCCAAAGCTGTGGAAGCCCAAGAAAATACAAACCCAATTTAAGTGGGAAATAATGGCATCCCGGTGACGTAAGACCCGATCCAAGAGATTGTTTTGGTTCATCGCTGGATCATAGTCCCGCACCATGTAAATTGCCGCATGGGCCGCACCGCCGACAATAAAGAAGCCACCGAGCCACATATGGTGGGTAAACAGTGACAGTTGAGTCGGATAGTCCGTTGCCAGGTAGGGATAGGGCGGCATGGCATACATGTGCTGAGCCACGATGATGCTCAAGGAACCAACCATGGCCAAGTTGATCGCCAATTGGGCGTGCCAAGAAGTGGTCAACACTTCATAGAGACCTTTGTGACCTTCGCCAGTAAAGGGCCCTTTGTGTGCCTCCAAAAGCTCCTTGATGCTGTGACCAATGCCCCAATTGGTGCGGTACATGTGACCCGCAATGATGAAGAGGACGGCAATGGCCAAGTGATGGTGAGCCGTATCAGACAGCCACAGACCACCAGTGACGGGGTTTAAACCACCCTTAAAGGTGAGGAAGTCTGAGTAAGCTCCCCAGTTAAAGGTGAAGAAGGGAATGACCCCTTTGAAAACACCCCAGTCCACCTTGGGATAAAGTTCCGTCATCAAGCTGGGATTGAGAATAAACTCATGGGGTAGCGGAATATCTTTGATCGGTACTCCAGCATCCAACAACTTGTTGATCGGTAAGGAGACATGGATCTGGTGTCCGGCCCAACCCAAAGAGCCTAAGCCAAAGAGGCCGGCCAAGTGGTGGTTAAGCATGGACTCCACATTTTGGAACCATTCCAACTTCGGTGCTTTTTTGTGGTAGTGGAACCAACCAGCAAAGAGCATTAATCCAGCCATAACCAGGCCACCGATGGCAGTGACATAAAGCTGAAATTCGTTGGTGATCCCAGAAGCCCGCCAGAGTTGGAACAGGCCGGAGGTAATTTGAATGCCATGGAAGCCGCCGCCGACATCGCCATTCAGAATGCCTTGACCAACAACGGGCCAAACCACTTGGGCACTGGGTTTAATTCCAGTCGGGTTGGCTAACCAAGCCTCATAGTTAGAAAATTTTGCGCCGTGGAAATACATCCCGCTCAGCCAGACGAACACCACAGCCAGGTGGCCGAAGTGGGCGCTGAAGATTTTGCGAGATACGTCTTCAAGGTCGCTGGTATGGGTATCAAAATCATGGGCAAGAGCATGGAGGTTCCAAATCCAGGTTGTGGTTTGGGGCCCTCTCGCCAAGGTGCGGTCGAAGTGTCCCGGTTTGGCCCACTTTTCAAAGGAAGTAGGAACCGGATCGCTATCAACAACGACCCTGACTTTTTTCTCTCGCTCCGGTGGACTGATTGTCATCGAGTCTCTCCTCTCTTTAGACAAAGAAGGAACGAGTTCACTCTCTCCCCAGATACGGAACCTATCAATAAATCAATCAAGACTAAAAGTAATCTTCAATGATCATGACAGACTAAGAACAATGAAGCCCTCCGGGGGAGGAATGCTCACTCTCAGAATTATAGAAGCCTGTTCCTCAGTTTGCCGATAGTTAACAATATTTAAGATGCCTCAATATTCAAGGCTAGTCAGGCTTCGGGCCGTTTCCAAAATGCAGGTTTTGGGCCGAGATTGAAGTTCTTTGTCGAGAATGTAACAAAACTTTATAATTGTGCAGTCTCGGAATTGTAAATTGGTAAAAGTGGCTACATTAGGGGCAACTAATGAATCAGTTATGGGATTTGTTAACATCTAGCCGATTTCGTCATTTCTGGGCAAATTTGGGCAGGATTGGCTTGATTCTCAGCTTGGTCTGTAGTTTTGGATTAGCAGGGTGTCAAGGCCAGCCCCAGGCCTCACCGATGGCTCCAGTTGCCCCAATTGTGAAGGCTAATCTTAGTGAGGTTTCCCCCCCCCTAGCCATTGAAGAACTCAATGAATGGTTTGACCAGTACCAGCCCCAGGTGGAAATTCTCAGTCCTCGCCCTGATGAAATTCTGGCCGATACCCAAGTCACGCTCAAGATTGGGGTTAAAAATCTGCCCATTTTTCGAGACTTAGCCACAGGGTTGGGCCCCTATCTTCAGGTGACATTAGATAACCAGGCCAGCCGCCCTGTTTATGCCCTGGAAAAACCCGTCATGATTGAAGACCTAGCTCCGGGAACCCATACCTTACGCGTTGTGGCCGTTCGCCCTTGGGGTGAGAGTTTTAAAACCGCTGGAGCTTTTGCTCAAGTCACGTTTCATACCCTTGTTGAGAGCGATCAGAACAGTCCCCCGCCCCAACGTCCCCTCTTAACCTATAACCAACCGCAAGGTTTTTATGGGAGTGAGCCATTCCTCCTCGACTTCTATTTAGCTAATGCCCCGTTGCTGTCCCTGGGAAAGGCTAGTGATCCCGATGCGTTCTCCGATTGGCAGGTGCGCTGTACGATTAACGGCATCAGTTTTACTGTGGATCGCTGGCAGGCCTTTTATCTGACGGGACTCAAAGCAGGCAAAAACTGGGTGCGTCTGGAACTCTTAGATGGCCAAGGGCGGCTGATTGAGAATGGCTTTAACCCGACAATTTGGGCCGTAGATTACCAACCTGGGGGCCTGGATGCCCGTTCTCGTTTACTCCGCGGAGAATTAACAGCCGCAGAAATTAAAGGAGTTTTAAGCCCGAACTTTGAATCGGCTCTCCCCCCCGTTTCTGCCCCGGCATCCCTCCCGCTGCTCCCCCCTCCACCCACAGAACCCCTTGAATCCACGCCAATTCCGACCCCAGAACCCGAAGAACTCCCCACGGCCCCCGCGACTGTCCCCATTGAGCCAGCGGCTAGTCTCCCCCCGACCTCTGCTCAGGATAGATCCCAGGCCTTGGAGTCAAACCCAGTCGCGCCTACTGAAGCTGAAGATCAAGTCACAACAGAGGTTCCTCCCACACCCAAAGGATCAGAACGGTCTTGGCGGAACTTCTTCAGGCAAAAGCCCCAGCCTTCTCTAACTCCCCCAGGCCTGGACGAGGAATCATCATCTCAACTCCTGACTGACCCTGGAACAGAGGTAACGGTTACAACACCAGCACCAGCGATGGAGGCCACCCCTCCCGCCGAATCGGAGCCAGAACCACCCCCAACGGAGCAAACGAACACAGTGGCCAATCCTGCCCCAGGCCAAGAACTAGAGGCGTTGAAAAAACGGTGGCAAAATTATCTTTCTCGTCCTCAGACAGCCCCGTCCCCTCGGTCTGATGTGACGCAACCCTCCGTGCCAACCCCAGAGCTAGAAGTCACGGCAGCCCAGGAATAATATTTTCAAAAGTTCTCGTGACTAGCTCCTAACCCCGTTTCATGGCCCGTTCCATATCCCGTTTATCCTGCTTTTGCTTCAGGTCTTCCCGTTTGTCATGGAGTTTTTTCCCACGGGCGATGGCAATATCTACTTTGACTCGGCCTTTTTTCAGCTTCATCCGCAGTGGGACAAGGGTTAAGCCTTTTTGCTCAACTTTGCCGATGAGTTTACGAATCTCTTCTTTGTGTAGCAATAATTTACGGTTCCGGCGTGGATCGTGATTGTAATGGGTATTGGTGGTGTCATGGGGGGAAATATGGACATTCATTAACCAAACTTCGCCATCGCGTACCCGCGCAAACCCATCCCGGAGATTGACTTTGCCTGCCCGAATAGATTTGACTTCCGTCCCTTGGAGGACAATGCCCGCTTCATAGGTATCTAAGATTTCGTAAAGAAACCGAGCCTGGCGATTATCGCTGACCAGTTTGTAGCCATCATCCATTGCTGATTGTCCCTAAACTCCAGAGAGGATCCTTCAGCTTAACTTGTTCTGAGCGATCTTGAGGGCGGGCAACCGAGCCATGCTCCATAATATACCTCTAGAAAATTAATTACGGTCTTTGATGCCGACTTTACCCCCTTTGAAGACTTCTTGACCCGTACCGTGGGCTTCTTGCAAAATCTGAATATTTCCCTGATGGCCCCCAGAATTTTGATAACCCCGCTCACCATTCCCAAAACCTGGGTCTGGGCTGTATTTTGACTAGGGGTATGGCTTACTTTTAATCATCGGGGAGCGAACCTACTGGGGCTAGTTTTCTATGATAGTTTGACGGGGTGGAATGTCCCGAAAAGTCCCAGCGGTCTGGATATTTTTTGGCAATGCTGGCCCGACTCTTTGATTTTCCTTCGCTCTTTACCGCTGACTCATCTCGCACCTCAGACAAGCCCAACCCTATGCACCAAACCCGGACAGAATTTGACACGATGGGGCCGATGGAAGTCCCGGCTGATCGCTATTGGGGAGCCCAAACGGCCCGTTCCCTCCATCATTTTGCCATTGGCGGTCAAACCATGCCCCGCGAGATGATCCAGGCCTTGGGGATTCTTAAACAGGCGGCGGCGATGGTCAACCTGGAATTAGGAGAACTAGAGGCTGAACCGGCCAACCTGATTATCCAGGCCGCACAGGAGGTCAGAGAGGGGAGGTTGGATGATCACTTTCCCCTACGAATTTGGCAAACGGGCAGCGGCACCCAAACCAATATGAATGCCAATGAGGTGATTGCAAATCGAGGCATTGAATTGGCTGGGGGTGTATTGGGCAGTAAACATCCGGTGCATCCCAATGATCATGTCAATTGCAGCCAATCCTCCAATGATACGTTTCCCACCGCGATGCACATTGCCGCCGTCCAGTCTCTCCAGAAACGGTTAATTCCAGCCTTGTCTGAGATGGAGCGGGTCTTGGCCGAAAAAGCCCAGGCCTGGGCAGGGGTGATTAAAATTGGTCGCACTCACCTGATGGACGCGGTGCCGTTGACCTTTGGGCAGGAGTTTTCCGGGTACCAGGCCCAACTGCGGCAAAACCTTGGCCGGATTCAGTCCGTTCTGCCCCATTTAAGTGAATTAGCCCTTGGTGGGACAGCGGTGGGGACAGGGTTAAATACACATCCTGAATTTGCCGTCCGGGTGGCTGCGAAAATTGCCGAATTGACAGGATTACCCTTTGTCTCGGCTCCGAATAAGTTTGCGGCCTTAGCGGGACATGATGCAATGGTCATGGCCAGTGGGGTATTGAGAACCTTGGCCGGCTCCCTGATGAAATTAGCCAATGATATTTCCTGGATGGGATCGGGACCCCGCTGTGGCCTGGGCGAGTTGATTTTGCCCCCCAATGAACCCGGCTCTTCAATTATGCCCGGCAAAGTTAACCCGACTCAGTGTGAAGCCCTAGCGATGGTCTGTATCCAGGTCATGGGTCTTGATGCGGCGATTGGGTTTGCGGGCTCCCAGGGCAACTTTGAGTTGAATGTCTTTAAGCCGATGATCATTTACAATCTCTTAACCCAAATTGAACTGTTGACCGATGCCTGTCGCTGTTTTACGGAGTTTTGTTTGACTGGCCTGCAGATCAACTATCCCCAGGTGGAGCAGTATGTGGCCAACTCGTTGATGTTAGTGACGGCTCTCAATCCCCATATTGGCTATGACAAAGCTGCCCAAGTAGCCAAAAAAGCCTATGCCGAAAACCTGAGTTTGAAACAAGCTGCTGTGGATTTGGGCTTTTTAACAGCAGAACAGTTTGATGAATGGATTCAACCCGCTGCCATGACCCAGCCCCATTCTTACCCCCCTATCTATACTGAGAGAAATGAGCTTAATGCCTCCTAAGAGGAGTGGCGATGGTTGGACAATTAGAAATTCGACCTATTTTGGCTGAAGACCTAGCTGCCGTGATGCCCTCGGCCCAAGGTCTGTTAAGTGATGAACCGGAAATGGAAAGTTCACTCCACTATCTCCAGCTACTCCTGCTTGTAACTAGCTTGAATTGGTATTGGCAGGCGCGGAAAGACTACTTTATCGGGGCTAATTTAGCGATTTATTACAGTCGGGAGCAACTACGCCAGCGGGATTTTCGCGGCCCTGACTTGTTCCTGGTCAAAAATGTTGATCCTTGGTTGCGGCCGTCTTGGGTAGTTTGGGAAGAAGATGGTCGCTACCCTGATTTAATTTTAGAAATCTTTTCTGACTCTACGGCTGCCATAGATCGTCAGGAAAAACGTTTTCTGTATCAAAATCGGTTTCGCATCCCAGAATATTTTTGGTTTAGTCCCGATACCCAAGAGTTTATGGGGTTGCGCCTGGTTAATTGTGTTTATGAAGAAATTGCTCCAAATGCTCAGGGTCACCGTTGGAGTCAAGAGTTAGAGCTATTTTTAGGCTTGCATCAGTCCCGTTTGCGATATTTCACCGCCAATGGTGAGCTAATCCTCACACCCGAAGAAGCGGCACAGCAGTTCCAATTAGAACTCCAAGCCACCCAGGCCGAGTTAGAGGCAGCCCAACAAAAGCAGCAATTGTTAGCAGCAAAATTACGAGCGCTAGGAATTGATCTGGATCGCCTCACCTAGGGCCTGGGTAATTTGGGCAATTTGTTCAGGGGCAAGTTCTGGCCAGAGGGGCAAGCTCAAGACTTCTGTGGCTAATTGATCGCTCACGGGTAAGGGCGGATATTGATTGCCATAAACAGCCAAGCGATCTTGGGGAATCGGGTAATAAATCATCGTGCTAATCCCCAGTCCCGCCAAATGTTGAATCACCTGATCTCGCTTATTATCCAAAATTCGCACAGTATATTGATGAAACACATGGCCTGGAGTCACTTTTGGGGTCACGATTCCCGGAATATCTGCTAGTTTTTGGTTGTAGGTTTGGGCAATCTGGCGGCGTTGTTCATTCCAGGCCTGGAGGTGGGGCAACTTGACCCGTAAAATAGCCGCTTGAATACTATCCATCCGGGAGTTATAGCCAATCATTTCGTGAATATAGCGTTGGCGAGAGCCATGGACCCGGAGCATTTTGGCCAGTTCGGCTAAGGCGGGATCATTAGTTGTAATTAACCCCCCATCTCCATAGGCCCCCAAGTTCTTAGTTGGGAAAAACGAAAATGCCCCCAAGTCCCCAAGGCTGCCGACAAATTTACCCTGGAGTTGCTGTTTGGTTTGGGGCAGACATTGACAATCTAAACAAGTGCCAAAATATCGCGCCCCAATGGCCTGGGCTGTATCTTCAATAACCTTCAGATCATGGGCCTGGGCAATCTCCAAAATTTCTCCCATCCGAGCCGGTTGACCAAACAAATGGACGGGCATAATTGCTTTAGTTCGGGATGTAACCGCGGCGGAAATCAAGTCCGGGTTGATATTAAAGGTGGCTGGACACACATCCACAAATACCGGCTTAGCCCCAACCAAAGTAATGGATTCAGCCGTGGCAAAAAAAGAAAAGGGGGTCGTAATGACCTCATCCCCAGGCCCAATCCCCAAGGCCCGCAGGCTAATAATCAGGGCATCGGTGCCAGAATTAACGGCGATGGCAAACTTGACCCCCAGAAACGCTGCCAACTCCTGTTCTAAAGCAGTAACATCGGGCCCCAAAATAAATTGTCCTGACTCTAAAACCCGATCAATCGCGGCCTGAATTTCGCTTTTGAGGGCCTGGTACTGAGGCTTGAGGTCAAGAATCGGAATTTTAGAGGGTTGCATTCAAACGTACTTAAGCCAGGTGAAATATTCATCAGTAATGGCACAGTCATTTTACGGGATGCCAGGCCGGATAGCTAGGAAGATTTCTCAAAATTCGGGCATGAATGGGCCAGAAAATGAGTATTATCAGGGGTGAAACGGTGTTTAATCGAGTGGGGATCTATGGTTGAAGCAGCATATACCAAGACACCAGCGGCTGGATTACCCCAAGATGCCAAACTACCCCCGGCCTGGGAAGACTACAAAAAACTTAAAGCCCTGCCACAAATTTGGAGTCTTTTGGCCCAACGTCACCCTGATATTATTGCCCTGAACGCCCCCTACGAAGAACCCGCCGCTGCCATTGCCTACAGTGAGCTATATCGCCAAATTCAACGCTTTGCCGCCGGGATCCAGGCCTTGGGAATTGAACCGGAGGAGCGGATTTCAATTTTTGCCGATAACAGTCCCCGCTGGTTAATTGCCGATCAAGGGACAATGCTGGCCGGGGCCGTGAATGTAGTCCGCAGTGGGGCAGCGGAAGCCCAAGAGTTGCTCTATATCCTCAAGGACAGTGGTTCCAGTCTGTTGATTATTGAAGACCTGGCCACCCTGAAAAAAATTGCCCCCGGCCTGGCCAACCTGCCCCTAAAAGGGATTATTTTGCTATCCCTGGAAGAACCCAGCTTTCCTGGAAACCCTGCCCCCTGCCGAGTCTTGAACTTTGCTCAGGTGTTTGCAGAAGGGAAATATAGCCCCGTCCGGTCTGTGCCATTCAAAAAAGAGAATCTAGCCACGTTAATGTACACCTCGGGAACCACCGGCCAGCCCAAGGGCGTAATGATTACCCATGCCGGCCTCCTCAGTCAAATTCTCAACATTTGGGCCGTTGTTCAGCCGGAGCCAGGGGATCGGGTTTTGAGTATCTTGCCCATTTGGCACGCCTATGAACGGGTCTGTGAATATTTCCTCTTTGCCAGTGGCTGCACCCAAACCTATACCAACATCCGTCATTTCAAAACCGACCTGAAAAAGCATCAACCCCAGTACATGATTGCCGTGCCGCGAATTTGGGAAGCGATTTACGAAGGAGTCCAAAAACAACTCCGGGAAGCCCCAGCCAGTAAACGCCGTTTAGCCGAATTTTTCCTCAAGATTGGTTCTCGCTATGTCAAAAGTCGCCGGATTATCCAGGGCTTGAGTTTAGAGCAGCCGAATCCGTCCGGTGGAGATAAATTCTGGGCTAAAGTCCAACTCTTTTGCTTAAAGCCCCTCTATGGCCTGGGAGAGAAAAAGGTTTACAGTACCATCCGAGGAGCCACAGGGGGAGCCTTAAAACAAGTGATCAGCGGCGGCGGGGCCTTGGCCTCACACTTGGATACCTTTTACGAAATGATTGGGGTGGAAGTCCTGGTGGGCTATGGCTTAACGGAAACGGCCGTGGTCTTGAGTGGACGGCGATATTGGGGAAATCTACGGGGTTCCTCCGGGCGGCCCTTACCGGATACGGAATTAAAAATTGTCCATCCCGAAACTAAGGAGCCAGTTGGGTTTTGGCAAAAGGGCCTGGTGATGGCGCGGGGGCCCCAAGTCATGCAAGGCTACTACAACAAACCAGAAGCCACGGCCAAAGTGTTAGATTCCGAGGGCTGGTTTGATACGGGAGATCTGGGCCTATTAACCAAAGCGGGGGATATTGTTCTGACGGGGCGGCAGAAAGACACCATCGTTCTCAGTAACGGCGAAAACATTGAACCCCAACCCATTGAAGATGCCTGTATTCGTAGTCCCTATGTGGATCAGAGCATGCTGGTGGGTCAGGATCAAAAAGCCTTGGGGGCCTTGATTGTCCCGAATATTGAGGCCTTGCAACTGTGGCTGGGTGAATCTGGTGGGTATGTCCTCCAACTCCCAGGCCCGGCCCCGGCCAGCAATGGGGAAAAAGTTGCCCTCGAAAGCAAAATCGTTCAGGATTTATATCGCCAAGAGCTAATGCGGGAAGTCAAAAATCGGCCTGGGTATCGCCCTGATGATCGGATTGCTGATTTTCGGTTTATTTTGGAACCCTTCAGCATTGATAACGGTCTGCTCACCCAAACCCTAAAAATCCGCCGTCATGTTGTGATGGAACGCTACCACGATATGATCAACGGGATGTTTAGTTAAGGTTCCCCTGCTTTTTATGGAGACTACTGTGGATCCACTCCTGTTACGCCGCCAAATTAACATCAAGGCCGTAGTCACGCCCCTCTGGAAAGATGATGCCCAACGCCAACTCCAGGCCCAGATCAATCAACTGGATGGCCAACTCCAACAGCTTGACGGGCAACTTCAGCAGGTCGTGACGGAACTCCGGAAACAGAAAACTGAACTGAATAGCGATGCCGTAGAAACCAAAATCCAAGAAGTCCAATCCCAGGCCAATGGCCAAAAAAGCGAACTGCTTCAACAAAAAAATGTTGTTCTTCAGCAACTCAACCAAGTTCAGCAACTAGAGTTTGAACAGGAAGTCGATCAGGGGCAAATGGATAACTTTTTTTATGTTAAAAAGGGAGATAACCTAGTTCAAAAAATGCAGGTGGAAATCTTGCTCCGAGATGGTGTAATCGAAGATATCCGCGGCACACTCTAGACCGCTCAGACTCCCATATTCCGCGTTTTTGAGTTCTACTAGGATTCCTGACATAGATTCTGTTTCACGTTCACTGACCTCCGTTCTTCTCTAGCTTGTTGGAAACTGCCCCATGATTCGCGAAGTGTTTATGCCGGCCCTGAGTTCAACCATGACTGAAGGGAAAATTGTCTCTTGGGTCAAGGAGCCTGGGGATCAGGTCGAAAAGGGCGAAACAGTTGTCATTGTCGAGTCAGATAAGGCCGATATGGATGTGGAATCCTTCTATGGGGGGTTCTTAGCCGTTATTACGGTTCCTGCTGGATCTTCTGCCCCTGTGGGTGCCACCATTGGCCTGGTTGCAGAAACTGAAGCCGAAATTGCTCAAGCCCAGGCCCAAGCCACCAGCACCCCCGCCGTCCCCTCAACACCAACGGTGAGCAGTAATGGCCATAACCAAAGCCCCAATGGCAGTTCCCCAGTAGCTCCGGTGGTGAATATTCCGGCTCCCGTGGCCAGTGGTCGTTTAGTGGCCTCGCCCCGGGCTAAAAAGCTAGCTAAAGACCTGAAAGTTGACCTGAAAACCCTCCAAGGCAAAGGCAGCGGCCCCCATGGTCGGATTACTACGGCTGATGTTGAGGCGGCTGTGGGGCAAGTGGCCATTCCAACAATTCCGCAGATTCCCCCGGCCCCGGTTACTCCCCCTACCCCTGCAACTCTTACTCCAACCCCCAGCCCTACCACCTCACCGGGAGAGCTTCAACCCCTGACGACCCTCCAAAATGCGGTTGTGCGGAATATGAACGCCAGCTTGCAAATTCCTGATTTTCACGTCAGCTATACCATCACCACCGATGGCCTGGATGCTCTCTACAAGCAGATCAAGTCCAAAGGCGTGACGATGACGGCCCTGTTGGCGAAAGCGGTGGCTCTGACGCTACAAAAACACCCGATCATCAATGCCTGTTATACGGAGCAGGGGATTCAATACAAGCCAAACATCAATATTGCCATTGCGGTGGCCATGCCCGGTGGTGGTTTAATTACCCCAGTCCTGAAAGAGGCGGACAAAGTGGACATTTACACCCTCTCGCGGACTTGGAAAGATCTGGTTGAGCGGGCCCGAGCTAAACAACTCCAACCCGATGAATATAACTCTGGCACCTTCAGCCTTTCCAATCTGGGGATGTTCGGAGTCAACACCTTCGATGCCATTCTCACCCCAGGCCAAGGAGCAATTATGGCAGTGGGCGGCTCCAAACCAACGGTCGTGGCCACAAAAGATGGGTTAATTGGGGTGCAATCCCAGATGGAGGTGAATATCACCTGTGATCATCGAGTCATCTATGGGGCTGATGCCGCGGCTTTTCTCCAAGACCTGGCCAAACTCATTGCCACCAATCCCCAGGCCTTGACGTTATAGCTCTCTAGACAGTGCGGGAGGGGTTAGATATTTTTAATGGTTGATATAAATTAGGTTAATCCCAGGATTTTCCTACCCTACTGTCCCTAGTTCAGGTTGCCAAAACCGAAGACTATAGCGTTACGCAGGCTGTTCTGAGAGAGTAGAACGATCAAAAAGACGGCCCACAAAGCATTTTCTGACTTGTCCCCCTCTCACCCTAAATGAGTAGCACTATAGATGATGCTTGCTACCCCGGGGACATAGACCATCTTAGGGTGATAGATCCTTGATTCCCGGTCGTTGTTTTTTGTGACTAGAATCACTAGATACCTGTGAGCTAAATCACCAAGATACCGGGGATACCTCGTTATCATTTGCCAATACCAGAAATAGGCGATCTTAGGTATCGAATAAGTTTTGTTGCTGGTGTCCTTGAGATAGTATTTTTATCCCCAAGAGCAAGCCAATCATGAACACCATGAATCTATGGATGCAGCAAAATGATCAACAAGTCATTTATGATCACCTCTTAGGTTGCGTCCAGACCGAAACACCTCAGCAGGTTATTGAACGATTTCGGACGTTATTTTTAATGGGCTACAACTATCCGGATCGGGAGATTCAACTGGTTCTGGATCAGATTGTCGCCAGTCCCCAAGGGCAGCAAACCTTCAAGTTATTTTTTAACCGCTGTTGTCATATTTTGATTAACCGTTGGCAGTCTCGCCCATTTCTCCAGGCCGCGGTACAGGACTTTTTGGCAATGCTCTCCACTCCGATTATGGTGCCAGCCCCAGGCCTGAGTCGTGCGGATGCAGTGCGGCGGTTGCGACAACTGGTTAAAAGCTACATCCAAAGTGAATATTTTCAAAAATTACGCCGCCTGATCGAGTTTTACTGTGAAGATACCTTGGATGTTCGGGAAGTCCGCCGCCACACAGAACGCCCCCTTGTCACCCTAATTCGCCGCTATCCCTATCTCTATGATCACTGCCTCCTGAGCCAAGGAAATACCCCAGAGGAAAAAGAATATATCCGTAAATCACAACAGGAAACCCAAGGCCTGTTTGAGCGGGATATTTCCAAGTACCTGACGACAGAGTTTCGCCGCTCCCAAGGCAGCTTAGTGCAATTACAGCCCAATCCTACCCTCCTAACGGAGCAAGAACTCAAAACCGCATTACGGCATTATGTGGGTAAACCCAACGGCAAAAATACCTTTCGACAGCAGGCCCTCGCGCTCCAAAGCCGGGTCATCACCAGTAATGCGCCGCAAAATTTTCAGCAGGATTTTCATCAGTATTTGACGGATATTCCCGGCCTGGATCAACGGAATAGTCGCTTTGGTCAACGGTTGCAGCAGTATCTCACCACTTTACCCAGCCTCCAACAGGCCCCGGCGATGAATGAGTTTCTTTTGGTGCGAACCTGTTGCCAAGCCTTGAACTACTTGGTGGTGGAGCATCCCGATCGTCCCAATCATGCTGTGTTTATGGATTTGTTAAATACGATTGGCACAACGGCGACTGTGGGCCTGCTACTGAAAATTATTTTAATCTGCAAAAAAGCCAGAACCCATTTAGAGCAACGCTTGGCAATTTTATTTAATCACTATCAGTCTTTCCAACGGCAGCAAGTGGATTGGTTAATTAACTGTTTAGAGCATACGAACCTGGCCTTAACTCTCCACTTTGGGACGCGTGATTTCTCACTTTTTAGTAGTATTTAGACTCAGGAATTGCCTGTTAATCCTTTTTAGGGGGCCTGGAAAAACGGACTATCCTAGAAATTATGAAACCCCACATCTTCTTTGATGATCAAATGACTCACCTTTCCTCAGTCGCCCATAATATTCCCTCAGTTCATGTTCCCTTCGGCATTCGTAATCTTATCAGGGCAGAGATTTAGGCGGTTTTACTGTTCCATCTCCTTTGTGCTCAGAGTTGATGACTGAAGGCGATGCTATGCCAGACGTGATAGCCAATGGATGCCTTTACATCGGTATGAGAACTTTATGAGGATTTTGGCAAACCCCTGCCTGATGGTTGAGAACCTGTTGATCAAAAAACACCTGCTTTGATCGAGACAATTATTTCTACTGCATAAAATATCGAGGTGTTGCCAGAAAACTATCTAGGCTCGAGTGTCAAGAAATTCGTCAGCGTTCCGGTGGTTCTCATCGCAAGTGATTTAATCCTGAAACGAATAAAACAACAGTAATTCCAGATTGGGGTAGTCGTGACATAAAGTTAGGAACACTCAAGGCAGCAATTAAGCAACTCGGAATTGACTGGGCTATCTTCGAGCAAGTATAGTAATTATCCGTCTAATTCTGAGACTCAAAACAACTGTCATCAGATTTTCTTCTTATTCATAAGAATCAAAAAAATTTCCCTATGTCAAGGTTTGCTTACCCCAGTCCTAATTCTGTTCACCCACTCCCAGAGTTCCCCCAAGTCTGTTTCATTAAAAATACAGTCACTAATCCAAACATTATTATTGGGGACTATACCTATTACGATGATCCAGTGGATTCAGAAAATTTTGAACGGAACGTCTTATATCATTTTCCCTTTGTTGGTGACAAGTTAATTATTGGGAAGTTCTGTGCTTTGGCCTGTGGGGTGCAGTTTATTATGAATGGGGGAAATCATAAAATGTCAGGATTTTCGACCTATCCCTTTGAAATTTTTGGCCACAGTTGGCAGCGTGTCATGCCGGAACCTGATGCATATCCCTATAAAGGCGATACGGTGATTGGGGATGATGTTTGGATTGGTTATGGAGCTACAATTATGCCTGGTATCAAAATTGGCCCTGGGGCAATTATTGCCGCAAAATCTGTAGTGACCAAAGATGTCCCAGCCTATGGCATTGTCGGCGGAAATCCAGCCCAAGTGATTCGGTATCGTTTTGCCCCAGAGGTGATTGAGCGGTTGTTAGCCTTGGCCTGGTGGGATTGGGATATTGAGAAAATTACCCGTAACCTAGAGCATATTGTCAATACTGATCTCGATGCCTTACAAGCCTGTACTTAATACCTACAACCTCCCGGAATTTATGGAATCTAGTCTTTACGAAACCGATTTTTATGCCTGGACAGTTCAGCAATCAAAGCTTTTACAGGAACGCTGTTTAGAACAACTAGATTTTATTAACTTGATTGAGGAAATTGAGTCTTTGGGTAAACAACAACGACAAGAATTACGCAATCGTCTGACAATCTTAATTGGGCATCTTCTCAAGTGGGACTATCAACTGGAAAAGAGAAGCAAAAGTTGGTTTATTACGATCCGCAATCAACGCCGAGAAATCTATATTCTCCTCAAAGATAATTCCAGTCTCCAGCCATTTATCCCAGAGGCATTGAAGTTGAGCTTTCTCGCAGGCCTGGATTTAGCGGTTGCCGAAACCTCATTGCGAGATCGAGACTTACCCTCTGAATCTCCCTATACCGTTGCCGAACTCCTCGACCCAACTTTTCCTCCCAGTCTGACTAAAGCGGATTTTTAACCCCCACATTGTTCTTTTGTCCTGAATCACATGACCCATCCTCTAATTACCCAGGCCCTGGCAGCCCTTACCCCCACCTTTCACGAAATTGATTTACTTGTCAAAGAAAATTTAGATCGGGTCTTAACAGCCTTTCGGCATCATCGGTTGGGCAGTCATCATTTCAGTAGTGTGTCTGGCTATGGCCACGGGGATTTGGGGCGAGACCTGGTTGATCAAATCTTGGCGGATATTTTAGGCACAGAAGCAGCCCTTGTGCGCGTCCAGTTTGTTTCTGGAACCCATGCGATTGCCGCGGCCTTGTTTGGGGTCCTGCGGCCGGGAGATGAATTGCTGTCGGTGGTGGGTAGTCCCTATGACACGCTTGAAGAAGTAATTGGCTTACGGGGCCAGGGACAAGGCTCTTTGCGGGATTTTGGCATTACTTATCGTCAAGTTGAACTCACAACTTCTGGCACTCCGGATTGGGTCGCGATTGCCCAGGCCCTGCAACCAGAAACTAAACTGGTCACGATTCAACGCTCCTGTGGCTATAGTTGGCGGCCAAGTCTGAGTCTTGAGGATATGGGTAAAATCATTGGCCTGGTCAAACAACAAAACCCCAATATCATCTGCTTTGTGGATAACTGTTATGGGGAATTAACCGCCACCCAAGAACCGAGTGCTGTTGGGGCCGATTTAATGGCGGGTTCATTGATCAAAAACTTAGGGGGAACGATTGTCACGGCGGGGGGCTATGTGGCGGGGCGACAAGATTTAGTCGAGGCAGCGGCCTGTCGGTTAACGGCTCCAGGAATTGGCAGTGAGGGTGGGGCCACCTTCGATCAAAATCGGTTGTTGCTGCAAGGCTTATTTTTGGCTCCACAAATGGTTGGGGAAGCTCTCAAAGGGAATTATCTAACCGGCTATGTGTTTGATCAATTGGGCTACCCCGTCAATCCAGGCCCCCTTGCCCCCCGTTGCGATGTAATCCAGGCCATTCAGTTGGGCAGTCCCGAAAAACTCATTGCCTTTTGCCGGGCTTTACAAAAAATTTCCCCTGTCGGCTCCTACCTTGACCCAATTCCCGCCCCGATGCCTGGATATGAATCAGAGTTGGTGATGGCCGGTGGGACATTTATTGATGGCAGTACCTCAGAATTTTCCGCCGATGGCCCCTTGCGAGCACCCTATGTTGTCTTTTGTCAGGGGGGAACCCATTGGACTCATGTGGCCCTGGGCCTGGAGGCTGCCATCAGTGCATTAGAACTTGTCTAATTTGATCTCATTTGATGAAGTCGCAGGTTGCTGATGATCGGGGCCTGGCCAAACCAATCCCAAAAAAATCATCACCGCCAGGCCAGTCAGGACAATTTTCAAGCCCCAGAGGGTTTCCGCAATTCCCGCCACCGCCAAGGGTAAACTCAAGGCAATATTAATCAGGTTATTTTGGAGTCCAAAGACTTTTCCCCGCAGGTCTTCAGGGGTTTCGGTTTGCACCGTCGTCTGCATCGGAATCGCAATTAAAGCCGCAAAGGCTCCCATGCCGGCAATAACCAAGAGACTCAACCAGAGAAAGCGACTGGTTTGCCCCAGGCCCAGAAGCATCACCGCCATTCCTCCACTGCCAATCCGGCTCCACTGACTATGACTGAGGCGATGCCCAATGGTATTAAGAGCCAACACCCCTCCCCCTAAGCCCACAGCCCCTGCGACCAAAAGAAAGCCAAATTGATCCGTCTCTAGGCTCGGCATAACCTCGGCAATCCGCACCAAGAGCACCGCCAAGGCCGCCATGACTGAAAACAACAGCACGAGTCGCAGCAAGGCCATTCGTAATAGGGGTTGACCCTTAAGAAAATTGATCCCTTCCCGGAGGTCGCCCCAAAACTGCTCAGACGTGGCCTGGCTCACTGGACATTGTTCTTCCGCCTTCAGGGATAGCAAGGCCAAAGCAGCCAATCCATAACAGCCGCTGACAATAACCGGCCCCCCGATAAAGCCCCCCCATTGACCAGCCAAGGACAAGAGTGGCTCTCCAATGGCAAACCCCACCACCAAGGCCCCCATCATCGTCAAGGTATAGAAGGAATTGGCACTCAGGAGTTGATGTCTTTCGACGAGTAAGGGAATGGCGGCTTGTTCGGCGGGGGCAAAAAACTGAGTCAAGGTGGAAATCCCAAAGGTAATTCCCAAAATCAAGGCAAATCCCCGCTCATCCCCTGCCCAAAGCCAAACACTGAGGGGCAAAAGCATCACCAGGCCGGCCCGCCATAAATTGGTCAGAATCAGAACCCGTTTTTTTGACCAGCGATCCACAAACACCCCAGCCAAGGAGCCAAATAGTACCGCCGGAATGGTAAACACAACCATGATTGTCGCCACCCAAGGACTAATGCTGGCAGCGGCGGGTTGAAAATATTGGGTTGTTAGGGCAATCACCAACACCAAATAGACCTTATCGGCCAACTGGGAAAATACCTGGGCGATCCACAACCAGAGAAAGGCTTGATTATGGAGCACAGCCCAAGGAGTTGGGGGAACGTTTGGGATAGGCGGCAGATCAGCGTTCAAGGGTTCGGGGGCAAGGGGACGGGTCATAGGGGAGGGATGGTGCTCAAGTCGAAGCGGGGATTGGCGAAAAGCAACTATCCAACAATGATGCTGCCTTGAGGGGATGTTCAAGATGAAACTGCATATATTGTCGCAACAAACGCTCCACCCCTAACCAGGCCGCCAGAGGTTGAATTGGCCGCCGTCCCATTTCCCCCTGCCTTGCTTCGACCGGTGCGGCAATCCAGGCCAAGATTTGAAATTCACCTGCACTCAACAGGGAAAACCCATGAGTTCCCCTGACATAGAGGCTGGACAATGGCTGTGAGAGGGGGACGAAGGAACCAGCCCCAAGGTTAAACCCAATCCGCCAATCAGGGTTCAGGAGATCCTGATTATCCGGCAACCAAGATTCATCCCATTGGGGGGTAATCCCAGCCCAGGCCAAGATTTGCCAAATAGATTCTAATAAGGTTTCCATCACCGCCCGCCCCTGTACCTGCTCTAAATCCTGGAGGGTCTGGCAAAATAAATCAAACAAGTCGGCCTGGGTTTGTTGCTGTCGGGCCAGGTACAAAACAATTTCGGCTACATATTGACCGGCGGCCAAAGTTGTTAAATGCTGGCTCAAGCGGGGATAGGCATAGATCAATTCACACTGGGCAATTTTATCCAGGGTGCGGCCGGGGCGAATCAAAAGATGATTGACCACAAATAAGGCCGTTCTCCCCCCCAATTTAGATTTGGGTTGGCGGGCTCCAGCGGCCACCAGCTTGAGCAGGCCTTGGTCACGGGTCAAGACAGTGAGTAGGCGATCACTTTCTCCTAAAGGCATGGCTTTGAGATTGATTCCGACAGCCTTATAGGTTGGACTCATTCTGACTCGCTTCTAGGGTGCAGTTCGTTGATGCAGTTGAAGCACCGATGCCTCAGCTATGAAATAACGTGAGTAGATCCTATAACATCCATGAGCTAGGATCGCTCTTATCCAACGCCCCTTCTGGATCAGAGCCAAGCCCAGCAACGCCAGCAACAAGAACGAGTCGGCTAACTACCCAGGCCAAAACTCTAGAATGGCTCATAGAGCATGCCCGGAATTACGGTACTTACCAGGCCTATTTAGTTGCTTCTCTAACCCGTCCCTATTAGTTCACATCCCGATCCGATGTGGATCTTGCCGTTGAACAAATCAACTCTGACTTATTTTTTCTGCCATCGCCCATCTGTCCGAGTTCCTAAAACGGGATGTGGATATTATTAACCTGGCCCAATGCCATTTTAGTGATCGCCTGCGGCAGGAAGGAATATCATGGACAGCGGTCAATTAGTTTTATTCCAAGCCGACACTAGGGCCCAAAAACACACAACAACAGACGATTGATCGAATTTTTATTTTGCTCCAAAATCGTGCCAAAGGCCTGGAGCCTGATACTGTTGAGAAGCTTGAAAGCCTGGCCTACCAAATCCATAACTTCTGTTGTGCAGTGGAAGAGTTACTCAAGATAGCCGCAATTTACTTTGAAGATAATATCAGTGACAGCCCCCAATGGCATACCCCATGACTCAAACGCATGATAACATCTGTTCCTGGGGTTCGTCCTTGACTGTTGTCCTGGGACAGTTAGGAACAACTCAACAGCTTGCGAGCCTTGAAGCACTTTTTTCGTCATGCTTACGGTGTCCCTCTAGATTTTTTACAGTTAGAAGCTCAGTTCAAGAAAGTACTAGAAGTTAAGCCAATCCTAGACCAAGAGATCCTAGAGTTTTTACCGCGATTGGGAAATATTAAGCCACAATCAAAGCTCATGAATTTTGATCCAAAGCAACCCTAATTAATTTTGGGAACTAGAGCGTTGATTTTGCTATGATTACAGCCTCAAATGATTCTTGATTCAGGTGGGATTGCGATACAACAATCAAGTCAGTGGGCGATGTTTGGATGGTCCTAATGCCATAATTAAACCACTATAAAGTTGAAACGCATGATCCCAGTAGCAGTCCTCCCGCCGAAAAAGATCTAGATGGGGATTAATTTTTTCTAACAGGTCTGTATGCTCTAGGACTGTTTCAGCAAAGGAGGTAAAGTCACTCCAAATCGGAATTCCCGGCCGACAATGGTTAAAGACTGCCAACAATTGCCGCCAGTTAGCCCATGAGGTTTCTTGATCCGCAGCCACTTCGCCCCCCTGAACTGGCGTGAGATCAATCCCCCGATTAAATTGGTAGTGGCCACGATAAAAGCGGAGAATCGTTTGGCGGCTAGGTAAATGTAAGTCACAGCATTGGGCATGATCTTGAACTTGCGATTTGTATGTAGTAGTGCCTCGACTATCGCGATCCACCACGGTTTCAAAAATCGGTAATTGTCCTTCCACCCGCTGCGTTACCTCTTCCCAGTTAAAGGTAAAAATATGTTGCGGCGGTTCTGAGCCATGGCCACCCCACCCGGCCTGGACTTGGGGCGATAAACTTTGGAGAAAACGCACTTCAATGACGGTTAACTCTTGGAGCGGATCCAGAGGCAACCAAAACGCGGGAATGCCTGCAGCCCGTAATTGCGAGCCATAGACGGCCAACTCTGCCATTGTCCCATTCCGCAACAATCGCCATCCCCGACTGGGTAAGAGCAACCGGGCTGCATAGGGTTCGATGTCCATAATCCGGGCAAGCTGTTGGGCTAACTTGGTTTTAACTTCTGGGTTAGGAACTGCTTCAAGGACGAGGATGGCCCGTTGATCACCACCAGGGGCCTGGGCCACTGTCGCTAGCGCGTCCATTTGCTGTTGCTTGCGAGTTGTTGCAATCCGTTCTAGGCCTTGGCGGGCCCGCAGAATAATTTTGGGGCCACAATCTTGACGAAGAATATCGCGATACCGAGTTTCCGCCGCTTCGAGGTTTTGCTTTTTTTCCTCTAACCAGGCCCAGCCCAGCATTACTTGGGGTTGATCCGCTGGCAGAGCTTCTAAAAGAGCCATGGCCTGGGTTAAGTCGCCGGACTCAAGGGCTGCCATTACCGCCGGAATCATAGAATTAACCTCTAGTCTGGTTCGTCTCTCGGTGTTATGGATGAAGACAAGTAGGACTCGCTCCCTCTATCTTAGAAGGTGAGTTTTATCTCATCAGCATTGACGACTACATTGGGCTGATTATGCAACTGGAGACTGGCTAGGAGTAACCCCAAGAGCCTGGATTTATCCGATCCTCAAAATTTTAGAGACTTAAAAGAGAAAGTGTCGCTGGGCTATCGGTAACACGGTTACGGGTTCACAGGTGAGAATTTTCCTGATCATACCCCATCGGCCTGGGTACTGCCGCATTCAGATTCTCTAACCACTGTAGTCATGATTACTTGGCATGACTTCCCAGCGTACCCTCGCCCAAATCAACCAAGCAAACTCAGAGAAAAGATTCCAGGATAACAAGAAAGCGAATCACAAGTTCTACTCCGAGAATCAGATGACTATAGCAAACAGCAATTGCTCATGAGAACATACCATACATAGTCAAATGAGAAAAATGGAGAACAAAATGACTTAAAAATAATTCAAATAGATATTTTGTAATTTTAAACGTCTTCAATAAGTGCTACACATTCCTTAAGAAGTTTTTAACTTGGAGCCACACTGCTTCAATCGGATTTTGTTCCGGTACATATGGAGCTAATTTGATGCAGTAAATCGGCCATTCTTGTTCTGGCTTATTTCCATTGACTTGATGTAAATATTTACGGAAATCATCACTGTTATGATATGCTGCACCATCCCAAATCACAATAATTTTCTGATTCGGATGAATCGCCTTTATCCCTTTGATAAACCGAATAGTATTCTGACTATTTCCACTCGAATAAGGTTTGACAATTAGGCGACCTGT
>NZ_JAVMIP010000030.1 GCF_031729055.1 Pseudocalidococcus azoricus BACA0444
AAATATTTACATCAAGTCAATGGAAATAAGCCAGAACAAGAATGGCCAATTTACTACATCAAATTAGCTCCATACGCACCGGAACAAAATCCGATTGAAGTAGTGTGGCTGCAAGTTAAAAACTTCTTAAGGAAAGTGTGACACTTATTGAAGACGTTTAAAATTACAAAATATCTATTTGAACTGTTTTTAAGTCATTTTGTTCTCCATTCTTCTCATCTGACTATGTATGGTATGTTCTCATGAGCAATTGCTGTTTGCTATATATAGCTCCAGAGTTCTTATACGAAATAGTCTTGCCTGTGTAGCTAGAGATGGAAAATCCTCTTGTAATTGTTCAAGTGTCAAAGGTGGGTCGATTTCATCCCAAGCATTAGCACCAATTAATGTAGCTTCTTCGTAATCCGCGTTGTGAACACACCAATGGTAGACGACGTATCTACCACTTAGAACTTGATAAAGTTCGAGTCGATGCGGACTTGTTGAACCATTCCAATAGTATTCCTCTGCAAGCAACTTTCCCTTGAAACGGACAATTTCAATTTGTTCAGAAAGGTTTGCAAGATTGGAGGAAAGGATACCAATCTTTTTTTCAACTACATCAACACCAACAGGGACTTTAGGCTCGTGAGAATATCCTTGAAAAACTACTGGTTCTAATCCACGACGCACATACTCAGCATGCTGTTTTTTTATTTTACGTAAAGTCTCAACGGTGTAAGTATTCACCTGATCATCAATCATTTTGTGATGGATTTTACAGAGAAGTATCAAATTCTCATAAGAATTCAGTTTGTTAGCAGGAAAGCTTGAATCGTTGCGTGAGCCTCCTAATTCTCTAGCAACAATATGGCACTCATCTCCGACTATAGACTCATCATTACCAGGAGAAGCATCCATAGTTAACTCACGTTTGCAAATCGCACAACGATTTCCAGAATGCCCCCACAAAATTTTTCTAGTTTTATCTGTGATCCCCAATCAGCTAGACCCCAACAATACAACTGCTCTCAATTTTAGCTACTAAAGCTAAACATCCCATTACTAACTTGGATATAGCAAGCAGTAATGATTCGTGAGATTAGCTCAAGATTATTTGTGCCTGATAAATTTTGACTTAACCCTAGGCTTAAAGAAGGGCTACTCCTTACCAAGGGCAGTGATGATCAAACATTCTCACAAATGAAGACGGATTGCTATATACTGAATTCACCATGAACTTCAGCAGCCTAACGACCAAGATGAGTGGCCGCAAATAAGACTGAACCGAAATGTGAAATCTTCAAACCACCGCTCCATCGATTTGTTGGGCTGCTGTCAAGAACTCTACAACTAGCTGATTAAATTCTTGTGGATGTTCAAACTGTGCCCAATGCCCACATTGATCAAAGACATGCAAATGAGCGTTAGGAATCTGCCTCGCTGCAATATGAGCATGAGCAACTGGCACAATTTTGTCTTGTTTACCCCAAATAATTAGAGTTGGTACTGTGACATTAGCAAGACTGCTAACTATCGGACGAAAGACGCTTCTCCGAACCCCTAGTAAATTGATGTTGCTTTTCAAGAACGAAACAAATGCTTGTTTGCGGCCCGGTAATTTGAAAGCTTCAGACCGCATTTCAATCCACTCATTTGGCACTGACTTGAGGTTGTAGACATTCTGTTGCAGAATTAACTTAACATTTCTCGGGCTGGGTTGAGATAAATGAACGATAAGAGGGAATGCAGCTAATAAGCGGCTGGCAATGCTAATTTCTCGTCCTAATCCAAACGTGGAGACTAAAACTAATTTCTCTACCTGTTCAGGTGACTCCAGCGTGAGTTTAAGTGCAAGACTCGCACCCATTGAGTGTCCAACAAACGCTGCACGTTGAAGTTTGAGAGCGTTAATAAAGTCTCTGAGAAATTGCCCTTGATACTCCAATGAATAATTCGCGAATGGTTTATCCGATAAACCGGAACCAACCATATCAAAGGCATAAACTTGGTGACTTTGAGCCAGTGCGTGAATATTCCGGCTCCAAGCTTCAATTGAACTTCCCGCTCCGTGGAGCAGAACAATAGGACTTCCGCTATCTCCTGCACACCAGTAGCGAGTTTTGATTGATCCGATTTTGACGTATCGATCTTGTAGAAACTTAGCTTGAGTCATGATAGTTACGAACGAGTCATCACAGTAATTCCGACAATAATTAAACCGACAGCAACGAATTGGGTAAATGACAATCGTTCATCAAATATCACGTTGGCGATCAGGGCAACTGAGATAAAACTAACCGCTGACATCACAGGTTGACTCGCAGAAACAGGCAATTTTCCCAACGCCTGAGTAAATAAGAGCAATCCAAAGGTATAAATCACCAATGCACTCAGAAACCAGGGAGAAACTAATACTGTGGTAAACCCTGTACCAGAGGCTGTGAGACGAGACTGCTTGAGAAAAATCGTGCCTGCTGCATTCGCGATCGCGGCGATAAGAACCAGGAGCCAAGCATACCAGGAAGATTGCATCATTTACGTTGTTTCTGATCAGAGAACTGCTGATGGGTCAATCCAGCTAAAATGGTGCGGATGGTGCGATTAAAGCGATCGTCAGCACTTGTCGAATCCTTGAAATGTCCTGTTAGTTCTAATCCAACATGACCGTGTACGATCGCCCAAAGCATCTTCGCGACTTCTTGAGCGTTGTCCTTCACGAAAATTTCTGTATCAATACACGCTTGAACCGTACTAACAAGGAGCACAAAGCTTGACCAACTTTGCTGAATACAGTTTTGAGTGGGTGTAAACTCCGGGCTGGTTTGGCAGAACATTACTGCGTAATAAGTCGAATTTGCTAACGCAAAAGCTCGGTATGCTTGTCCTAAAGCGATGAGGTACTCCAGCAGATTGTCGGATTTTGGGACAGCTTCTAATGCCTGTCGCAATCTGGCAAAGCCTTTCAAGTACAACTCATCGACCAATCCTTGCTTGCTCCCAAACATAGTGTAAAGGACAGTCGTTGAGCATCCAACCATTTGAGCAATCCGCCGCATGGACAATGCTTGTAATCCTTCGCTTAGGAGTAAATTACTTGCATCGTCCAAAATTCCTTGACGCAGTGCTTGCTGATGCAAATTCTGCGCTGCTCGGTAATCTGTAACACCATTATTACCTATAACACTGTTTTTTAGCATGACAATCTTATACCAATATCAGGCAAAAGCTGTCAAGTATTTATGGATTCTCAATCTCAACAGAGAGTGATCAAGTTTGCTTGATCGTTGCTAAAGAATAAAGCTCAAGTTGAGACCGAACATTGACAGATAACTTTGAAATGCTGCCAACACCATTTATCGAAAGCCGCCCAATGACTCCGTTCACCTGCCGCAAACCACCTTTCGGACTCAACCAATTATCTTTCAACGGTCGGTGTGCAACGGAATTGTTATGCGGTGCTTTATGTATGGGAATGAGACTTCATTACATCTTTATTTTACTCCGCCCAATAAACTAAAGCAATCACAGGTTGCACCAGTGTCTTGCCAAGTTCAGTTAATTGATACTCAACGCGGGGTGGAACCTCTGCATATACAGTGCGGCTGATTAGTCCTGTATGTTCTAGTTCTCGCAGCTTTTTCATTAATTCTTTTTGTGTGATTGGTGATACAAGACGATGAAGTTGACGGAACCGAACAACCTCTTGTTTGTGTAAGTAATAGATAATCTGCACCATCCACTTGTGAGCAATTAAATCTAATACCTCACTAACTGGGCACTCCTCAGATAAGTATCTTTCGCTACACTCATGCCATGCATCAGAACTTACGACACTACTACTTACCATATTTGCTTGTTGAAAGTTGTTTGCTTACACAATGGTATCCCTTTGGTAAGTATCTGTCTAAAAACTGCCTACTTGCTAAGTGGCTCCACAATTGTAAAAATCGACGTACACAAACTTCTCAACATGAAACGAGGTTAAGTAATAATGTCACGCTCAAGCAAAGAAGTTTTTTATCACGGCAAGGATTTTACAAAAGATTTCGGTTACGCTCAGGCAGTCACAGTTGGTAGTACTCTCTATATCTCCGGTACAGTCAGCCTTGATGATGAAGGTAAGTTAGTTGCTCCTGGAGATATACGTGGGCAAACGCGCCGTATTTATGAAGATTTGCAGCGCATCTTAGAAGTTCATGGAGTGACATTCAGTGATGTCATCAAGGAAGCAATCTTTACAACAGATATAGACAGATTTAAAGAAGAAGCAATGCCTGTTCGTGCGGAGTTTTATCAAGGTCATACTCTACCTGCTTCGTCTGCCTGGCTGCAAGTCTCAAGGCTGGCGTTTCCAGAATTTTTAGTGGAGATCGAAGCTATAGCTGTATTGCCATAACATTCCTGCACCTCCTGCTGCAAACGCCTTCTTATCCTTACACCCTTGAAGTCAAAAGGTCGTTTCAGATTGCTGCTTTCACCGAGAATTCAGCCGCATAACTAGTGCTCATACAGTAAAACGCTCAATAACCCTCCATACAGTCTGTTTATCATGCATTTTGCTCAATAATCATCCATATTGACGGATAGCCGTTTTCGCCCCGCTCCGGTGGTGCAATTAACTGTAAGGTTTCGTCATAGCGCAAGGTCGGCACAGATACCCCTGATTGCTTGGTCAAATCCCTAATTTTTAGGACTGGAGGAGGTGTCAGAAAAATCTTGAAAAAACGCTTGACTCTCAAGTCTACTTCAGACTTTAGCGTACGGATATGTTTCATGAATTGGGAGTCAAAGCTATGAACCTAAGTCGTACTGCAATCCCTGTGAAAGTCTATCGGATGTCTATGCCAGGCCATGAATGTCCATGGGGAGTAAAAGCTTTTGCCTTACTGAACGATAAAAACATTCCCTTTGAAGATATTCGCTTAACCACGAAAGCCGAAGTTGAAGATTTCAAAGCCCTGCATCAGGTGAAAACCACGCCGCAAATTTTCTGGGAGGGGACTCGCATTGGGGGCTATACCGATTTAGCGGCCTATTTTGACGTGCAAGCCCAGGCCCCAGAATATTCCTACACTCCTGTGATTGCCCTACTTTCAACAGCGGGTTTAATGACCTTGGCTACGTCTTTAGGGTTTACCGGGTTTATGGGAATTGCCCTGTCCATGTTGGCCTCATTGAAATTGATGGATGTGGATGCCTTTGCTGAGAGCTTTGCGAAATACAACTTAGTGACAAAACGCTATAAGCCCTATGGCAAAATCTACCCATTTTTGGAGTTGTTTATTGGCCTGGGAATTTTATCCGGCCTGGCCCCGATCGTGACTGGCGTGGGTGCATTAGTGGTTGGGGTTAGTGGCGCAACTTCTGTTTTTAAGGCAGTTTTTATTGATAAGTTAGCCTTGAATTGTGCTTGTGTGGGTGGTAATTCTAAAGCACCGTTGGGGGTTGTTAGTTTTGGCGAAAACGCCATTATGGCTTTGATGGGAGTCATGTTGCTATTTTCTCCGACCGAGCCTGAATCAGTGAATATCCCAACCTTAAATCAACGTCTGGGGGCGGAAATGGCTCTGATTCAAGAGTATTCACATCAATATTAATTGCCCTGATTTCATCTTGATTTCATAATCATTCCTGAGAATGAGAGTCAGGACTATTCGTCTTTACAAGGAATGTTGAGGTAAAAAATGTTAGCTAAATCGAAATTATTAATCATCCTTGGAGGAACCCTATCCCTGTTAGCCATTGCTGTGATCACTCAAGTTTCCGGAAAAACTACAACCGCATCGTCTTACACAGCCGGATCTGCTCATGCGGGTATGAATCACTCTGATACTCAAACCAGGCCAGGTCAGCATTCTACTCAAGGCAGTGATGAACATAGTAGCCATCATAATCCATCTGCTACCCCCAAGGTTCGGTTAGTGAATCCTGAAGAAATTGCCCCCAATACCCCCACAGTTTTAACGTTTAAGGTAGAGGATCAGTCAGGCCAATCCATTGAGAAATTTGATGTTTTTCAAGAGAAACTAATGCACTTAATTACAGTCAGTCATGATCTGAGCTTTTTTGAGCATTTGCATCCCAAATATCAAGGTGAAGGTATTTTTAGCGTGACCGTCACATTGCCCGATCCAGGAAATTATCTCTTTTTTGCAGACTATAAGCCAGCCGGAGAGTCTGAGGTAGTTTCCGTGTTAAAAACGGCTGTTCGAGGAATTTATGCGGTACGGACTCAACCGGATTTAAGCCAGAACCAGGTAATTGATAACACAATAGTTGGCCTGGAGTTAAACCCCGTGACTGTTAAAGCGGGTGAATCGGTTAATCTTACCTTTAATCTCAGGGATTCCAGTCAAAATCAACCAATTCCAGATTTACAACCCTATCTTGGCGAATTGGGGCATCTTGTGATTCTGAAGCAGTCTGATAGTCTGAGCAGAAAAGACTATATTCACGCCCATGCAACCACTAAGAAATTCTCAGGTGATGTTAATTTTGCCACAGTATTTCCTCAACCTGGAATGTACAAAATTTGGGGACAGTTCAACCGTAATGGTCAGATTATCACTGCTGGTTTCTGGATTAAGGTGTTATAATCCAACAGATCAAAATTCAGACTCTATCCACACAAGTCCAAAATAAATAAAAAGTAGTGCAAGAGTTTTATGGGACAGGCCTGAGTTTAATTTATTTCAGGCAGATTCATCACCCTAAAGAGTTGCTTTCAATCGCCAGGCCTGGTCGCTATCTAACTCTAAAACGTAATGATGATATTGCCGTAAGCTGTCCCGATGCCCAACACTGATGTAACTGGTCGCCATAGCCTGAATGCGTTCATAGACCCGTTTTTCATTGGCTAGATCTAAGGCACTTGTGGCTTCATCCAAAATCGCATAGGGGCTATTATTCAAGAGCAAACGAGCAATGGCCAGTCGTTGTTGTTCTCCCAAAGATAGGACATCCGCCCAATCCAAATCCACATCCAGGCCCCCAACCCGATCGGGTAAATGTTCCAGATTAACTTCCGCTAAGGCTTCTAAAATTTGCTGGTCTGTGGTTTGGGGATTAGCCGCCGGATAAAGTAACTGAGTTCGCAGGGAGCCAAGGAGCATATAGGGCCGTTGGGGCAGAAACAAAACATCTCCCGGAGCCGGGCGGACAATTTCCCCAGAGCCAGAATTCCACAGGCCAGCAATTGCGCGTAAAAGAGAGCTTTTCCCCACCCCACTTGGCCCCATAATCACCAGCCCCTCGCCCGGTTGTAAAGCAAACGATAGGTCTTTCACCAAAGTGCGTTCGTAGTTGGGCGTTTGGACCGTCACATCCTTGAGGCTCAATTCATTAGCTTCAGTGACCATAATTTCTGGATGTTCAGCAGAGGGGGGAATGGGTTCGAGAACTTCCGTAAAGCCAGCCAGACGTTCAATACCGGCAATGAAGGCACTTAAGCTAGTGAACTGGTCAATGATGATCGAGAGGGCACTTAAGACTTGGCTAAAGGCAAATCCGGCCTGGGAAATTGCCCCAAAATCAATCTCTCCCCGGAAATACATCGGCGCAACAATTAAGGAGGGGACAATGACGGTTAGGTAGTTATAGCCGGTGGTAAAAAATCCCAAATTCCGTTGCCAACCAATCAGTAGGTTAAAGTTCCGCAAAACTTCCACAAAGCGTTGCCGGACCTGGAGTGACTCCTGCTGTTCTCCCCGATAAAAGGCAATGGATTCGGCGTTATCCCGGACATGAACCAGGCCATAGCGAAAATCGGCTTCTCGCCGCAATTGGGTAAAGTTCAGTCGGATTAAGCGTTGCCCCAATAACACCGTAATAATTGTCCCGACAATGGCATAAACAATTAGGGTGGCCGTTAGGGTTTGGGAAATTGACCAGAGAATCCCCGAAAAGGCAATCAAATCAATGACATTGCCCAAAATAATTAACAAGAAACCAAGGGAAGTTTGGGTAAAGGCGCGAATATCTTCGGCAATCCGTTGGTCGGGGTTATCAATGTCGGCCTGGGATTCAATTTTGTAATAAGCCCGGTTTTGAAAGTAACGCTCCAAAAAGCTGCGAGTCAACCAATCCCGCCAGCGCAGACCCAGATATTCCCGCACATAGCGATAAATCACCACAATCGGTGTCCCAACGACAAATACCCCGGCATAGACAAACAAAAATCGCCAAAAAGTGGGTTGATCCTTTTCGGCCAAAGCTGTTTGGAAAAATCGCCCCACATAGCTAATAATCACGTTTAAGCCGCTGACGGACAGGGAAAGCATCAACAATAAGCCCAGTAATATCCAGGCCTGGCTGCGGGGCAGGGTTTGGCGACGTAAAAAGATAAAAACTGCGGCTGGAATAATCAAGGTGGCCAGAATAACCCCCAGGCCTGGCCCCCCTAAAATCCCCTGAATGAGCTTGACAAACCCGCCAGCAACCTGACCAAAAACCTCTGGAAATAGGGCATTTAAGGCCAGGCTGATCCCACTCACTAGGACAAACAGTACCCCGAACATGAAGGCCATGATCAGCAGCAACAGCACCAAGAAAATGGCCCCACTGCGCTTCACCTCTCTGGGAAAAAAATAGGGTTGGGCAATGGCTAAAAATTGATGCCAGGCCTGGGCACTGAACTTATGAGTCGGTTGAACCATGGAAACAAAACGCCGTAAATGCTCACCTGATTATATTCGTGATTCCGAAGTTAAGTCAGACCGTCACCCCAGGCCCTGCTACCCAGTTGGATAAGATAGAAAAAGTGCAAGCCCCGATTCAGGAGAAAATCATGGCCCCCCCCAGACGTGTTGAACGGGTCGCAGAACTGATCCGCCGCGAAGTCAGTCAGCTTTTAGTCCACAACATCAAAGACGAGCGAGTCGGCAATGGCATGGTTAGCGTTACGGATGTGATTGTCTCCGGGGATCTACAGCACGCCAAAATTTTTGTCAGTATCTATGGAACTGATGAAGTCCGCACAGCAACAATGGCAGGCCTAAAGGCAGCAACGGGCTACGTTCGGAGTGAATTGGGGCAACGGATTCGGCTGCGGCGGACTCCAGAAGTGGTTTTTGTCGAAGATCGCTCTTTGGAACGGGGCACAAAAGTTCTATCTCTCTTAAATGACCTTGAGCGCAATCGCCCCCCAGAACCCTTGGAATCGGTGGAATCAGAAGCTCCTCTTTAATTGCAATTTCCCATGCTTGCATCTTGCTTACCTTTGGATGTCTATCAGGCTGATATTGTTGCCTATAGCATTATGCAGACTGTTCTAAGATTGAAGCTACCCCCCAGTAACCGGGCCTAAACCCTTTCCCCTTGGCCTTATGCCACAATACAAAGCAGACAGAGAACCCAAGAAACATCGCAAACTACCCGGCCTGGATGATGACTGTAACGACTCCTACCCTCTATGACGTAGATTATGTTGATTGGATTGCGGAGACGGTAGCCCGATTAAAAGCTAAAGACTTTGCCAGCCTGGACTTAGAAAACTTAATTGAGGAGATGGAAAGCTTGGGACGCTCAGAACGTCATGCCCTCAGCAGCCAATGGATTCGAGTTGTCAAGCATTTACTCAAGCTAGAGGCTCAACCCCAGGCCACGGACTATCACAATAGTTGGGTATCGAGTATTTTAGATGGAGTCCGAGAAATCACTGAGTTAGTTGAGGTCTCCCCCAGCCTGAAAAACTATTTACGATCTAACGAAGTAAAGTGGTATCAAAAATCGCGCCAAGAAGCCTCCATTGAAACCCGACTACCCCAGGCCCAGTTTCCCGAATCCTGCCCCTATGATGTGTTGGACTTAATAGCCGGAAACTATCCCGAATCGTTACGCTATTTCTTTGTGATTGAGTAAGCCAGCGGGGCTGGAACTAAGATGTGGCTTCGGAATAGCAGCCCGAGAACTGGGAAAATCAGAATTTTATTCATGCGGGCCTGTAAGGAGGCGTATTCCTGGTAACGTGGTAGCAAGGCCAACATGGACAACTGTAGCGCAGTTAACAATGGGGCCATTCATACACTCACTTCAGTAAAACAGTATGAGAGTTCTGGTCATTGGCGGCGACGGGTATTGCGGTTGGGCAACAGCATTACATTTATCCAATCGGGGACATGACGTTGCAATTTTAGATAGCTTAGTCCGGCGACATTGGGATGCAGAGTTATGTATCGAAACCCTCACACCAATTGCACCTATTCAATATCGGTTACAGCGATGGCGCGATTTAACGGGCAAGACAATCGACTTGTTCATTGGCGACATCTGCAACTACGAATTCCTCAAGTCCGCAATGCTTACCTTTCAACCGGATGCAGTCGTGCATTTTGGTGAACAACGTTCTGCCCCCTTCTCGATGATTGACCGGGAACACGCCGTCTTGACCCAATCGAATAATGTGATTGGCAACTTAAATCTGCTTTATGTGATCCACGAGCATTTCCCGGAATGTCACTTGGTCAAACTGGGGACGATGGGTGAGTATGGTACGCCGAACATTGACATCGAAGAAGGTTACATCACGATTGAACACAACGGCCGTAAAGATACCCTCCCCTATCCCAAACAGCCCGGTAGCTTCTATCACCTGAGTAAAGTTCACGATAGCCACAATATCCAATTTGCTTGCCGCATTTGGGGACTCCGGGCGACTGATCTGAACCAAGGCATTGTCTATGGGGTGCTGACCGAAGAAACGGGTATGGATGAGTTGTTGATCAACCGCTTGGACTACGATGGGGTCTTTGGCACAGCGTTGAATCGGTTCTGTATCCAGGCCGCGGTGGGGCATCCGTTAACGGTCTATGGTAAGGGCGGTCAAACCCGTGGCTTACTGGATATTCGGGATACGGTTCGCTGTATTGAGTTAGCCCTGTTAACCCCTGCGGCGGCTGGAGAATTCCGGGTCTTTAACCAGTTTACAGAGCTATTTAGTGTTGCCGATTTGGCTGACAAGGTCAAGGAAGCGGGCCAGGCCTTGGGAATCAAAGTTGAAGTTAGCAACCTCGAAAACCCACGGGTCGAAAAAGAAGAGCATTACTTCAATGCTAAAAACACCAAACTTTTGGATTTGGGCCTGCAACCCCATTACCTTTCTGACTCCCTCCTGGATTCCCTCCTAAACTTTGCGATCAAGTACAAACAGCGGGTGGATCACAATCACATTTTGCCCAAGGTGAAATGGCGGGCTTAAGAGCCAATGACTGATCCAAACAGGACTCCCATGGTTAACCCAACTCAAAAACGGATTGGGATCATTGGTGGCGGGCAATTGGCCTGGATGTTGGGGTTAGCAGCCCGAGATGTAGGCATTACGGTAGTTGTCCAAACACCCAATGCTACGGATTCAGCGGTGACAATTGCCGATGAGGTGATTTATGCCCCAATTGATGATCTGGCCGCCACCCAGGCCCTAGGCCAAAAAGTAGATGTGATCACTTTTGAAAATGAATTTGTTGATTTAGTTGGATTACAAAGACTGGCTGATACGGGTGTGTGTTTTCGACCGAGTTTAAGCAGTTTGACCCCCCTGTTAGACAAGTTAGACCAACGGCAATTTTTAGCATCTTTGGGTTTACCCGTGCCAAAATTTGTGGGTGCGGATCACGTCTCAACCATTGCCGGATTAACTCAAAAATTTCAGTTTCCTGTGGTGATCAAAGCGCGACGACATGGCTATGACGGGCAAGGGACGTTTGTGATAAAAGATGCCGGGGCCTGGGATGTTTTTTGGCAAGCTCATCCTGATTTCAAACCATTTTTAGTGGAAGCCTTTGTACCCTTCCGTTGTGAGTTAGGGATGATGGCCGCTCGCTCCACATCAGGTGAAATAGCCCTCCATCCTCTCGTGGAAACCCAGCAAGAGAATCAAGTCTGCCGGCGAGTCATTGCTCCAGCTAAGGCTAGTCTTGAGATGATAACCCAGGCCCAGGCCATGGCAGCAACCCTCTTAGAGGCCTTAGATTTTGTCGGTATCTTGGGGATTGAATTTTTTCTGACCGATGCAGACCAACTCCTGATTAATGAAATTGCCCCCCGCACCCATAATTCCGGTCACTACACGATTGAAGCTTGTCACACCAGTCAGTTTGCCCAACATCTACTCGCGATTACCGGCCGGGGCCTAGGCAATCCGGGCTTACAATCTCCTGCCGCCGTTATGATCAACCTCTTGGGCTTTGAAACCGCCACGTCCGACTACGGTGAAAAACGCCAAACCCTGAGCCAAATTCCCCAAGCCACTGTCCATTGGTATGGTAAAACTCAAGCCTATCCAGGCCGGAAGCTGGGCCATGTGACGGTATTACTCCATAATCAAGAGCCTGAAACGATGACCAAGACCCTATCTCAGATTGAATCTATTTGGTATTCCTGAGCATCAACCCAGGCCGGGAACTTTTGCCTCTAAACCGACTTTTTGTAGCATCCGATTAAATTGGGGCAGGACGCGTTGGCATTGACTGACAAACGCCGTTAACCAGGCCTGGAGTTGATTCAGTTGTTCTGGGGTTAATAAAATTTCTTGGGGAATCCGATGATGACGATAGAGGATTTCAGCTGCACCATTAACTTCATAATCAGCAAACCAACTACTGTGGGGACGACTGGTATGCCAATAGTTACGCGTGATTAGCTCCCCTAGATATTTTCTCGCAACACTACTGACTTGGTTCAAAATAGCGAGGGCATCTGCTAAGGAGATACTGGGTTGAGGCAGAGACTTGAGAGTTCCAGAAAAATAAAGCGGCAAGGTTGGCTCCTCAAGGGCTGGCAGTGAGTTTAGACTTAGCCCCATCAAAGAAAACAACTTTGCTTCTAAATTATGCAGATAGGCGTGATAGCTACTACCATGCCGACTCAAAGATTGATGTAAACGCACAACCAGATCTAATTCTGCCAATTTAGAACTCGTCAATGACTCAATGCGGTTGAGTTGGTCAAGAAAGGCTGAATCTTCAGCATCATCCGTCATCGGTAATGGAACAGCCGTAATACCCAAAGCAACTGCATTTTGCTGTAGCATCCGGCGGATATAGTAGCGAGTCATCGGGGAAAGGGACATGGTATCTCGTTCTATGAAGTTTATGTTTCTTAACAATTACCCTGTCTCCCACCCTACAAGACTTAGGGGACGAAAGAACTCCGTAGGATTACCGAATCGCCAACTTTCCTGGCCGTAGGGGAACCATTTCTAGTCTAGGCATTGGGGGAGATTCACTCGGATTGGAAAAGGAAAAGAGTTAGACGTAAGCCGGGTTCTGTTCTTTGTGACCAAAGAGTAGTTATCTATCTGGGACATTTGTTACCAAATGCCTCTTGCGGTTCTCGCTAGCGGGGCAGGAAAAAGATCAACCCTTGCACCCTCGTGACCTTGCTTCCGGCCGGGGTTTACCGAGCCAATACCTCTCGATATTGCTGGTGCGCTCTTACCACACCCTTGCACCCTTACCTGTGCCCATCGGCCATCGGCGGTATGTTTCTGTGGCACTATCCTCACGCTCGCGCGCACTGGGCGTTACCCAGCAGGCCTGATCTTTCGGAAGCCCGGACTTTCCTCAGGAGTATGACTACCCCCGCAACTACCTCGCCAACTCTTTTCCAGTTCCTATTGTGCCAAATCGCGAGATCACCAGGCCAAGAATCTAAGGATGTTGCCCCACCAAGACTCCCATCAGTCCACCCATTAAGGGATAAAATGTCACTGCCTGAAATCCAGCAGCTTGAGCCATCGTGATCAGTTCTGGGGGTTTGGGATAGCGCGCCAGGCTAGGAATGAGGTAGGTATATTCTTCAGTGAGGTTATAGGTTTTGGCCAAAGGAACAACTATTTGCTGAAGATACCAGGCCTGGAAATCTTTCACCCACGCCGCTTGGGGATGACTAAAATCCAAAATCGCTGCCCAGGCCCCCGGCCGTAAAACTCGATATAGCTCACTCAGGCATTGGGGAATATCACCGACATTGCGCAGGCCATAGCCCAGGGTAGCCCCATCAAAACTGTGATCCGCAAACGGTAAATTTAAGGCATCTCCCTGTATCCAAGCAATCTGCCCCAGGCCCCGACTGCGAGTTTGAGCAATCTCTAGTTGAGCGGCAGAAAAATCTAACCCCACCACTTGCCCCTGGATTCCAACTTGGCGCGCCAGTAGTAAGGCTAAATCCCCACTCCCACAACAGACATCCAATGCGGCCTGGCCTGGCCCAACCCGTGACCATCTGACAGCCATTTGTTTCCAGACCCGATGCAGGCCCAAACTTAACCAATCATTGAGGGGATCATAGACCGGAGCAATGCGGTTAAACAGGGCCTGGACTTCATTAGGGGGAGGCGGTGAGATTGATTCCACAAAAAACAATGCCTAGAACTGCTTTGGAGAACAAGTATTTGGACTGGATTAATGGCCACTACTAACCAGGCCACTGTGACGCAATAACGGCGTGGTTTCTGGTTCCCGGCCGCGAAAGGATTTGAACACTTCCATAGGGGGGTGACTACCTCCGAGCGCAAGCACCGTATCCCGGAACCGCCGCCCGATTTTTTGAACTTCAGCTTCATTGTCCAGGCCCACTTCTTCAAAGGCTGCAAAGGCATCGGCACTCAAGACCTCGGCCCACTTGTAACTGTAGTACCCAGCCGCATAGCCCCCGGCAAAAATATGGCCAAAGGAACACAAGAAGGCATCTTCCGGTAAAGGGGGTAAAACTGTGGTGATTTTGGCAATTTGATCCCGAATATCGTTAATTTTCTCTGGGCCACCGGGTTGATAGCGATGATGCAGTTCTAAGTCCACCAAACTGAAGTATAACTGCCGCAACATGGCACTCCCAGAACGATAGGTCCGGGCCGCTAAGAGTTTTTCGTAATAGTGTTCCGGTAAAATCTCTCCGGTTTCATAGTGGCGGGCCATTCCAAATAACGTGGCCTGGTCATAGCACCAATTTTCCATAAACTGGCTGGGTAACTCCACCGCATCCCACTCGACATTATTAATTCCGGCAGCACTGGGATAATCCACTTGAGTCAGCATATGTTGCAGGCCATGGCCAAACTCATGAAACAGAGTTTCGACTTCCCCAAAGGTCATCAGGCTAGGTTTGCCATCAATGGGTGGGGTTTGATTACAGATCAGGTAAGCCACGGGTAAACGGGTTTTGAAGTCCGTCCCGACTTTGAACTTAGCCCGCCCTAGGCAATCATCCATCCAGGCCCCGCCCCGTTTTTCCGCCGGCCGACTGTAGGCATCGAGATAAAATCCGGCAATTTCCGCCCCAGATTCATCCTTGATTTGGAAATACTGGACATCGGGATGCCAGACGGGAATACCAGATTTCACTTCGGTAATGGTTACGCCAAATAACCGCGAGGCCAGGCCAAACAGACCCTCTAACACCCGTGGCAGGGAAAAGTAGGGGCGCAATTCTTCATCGTTAAAGGCAAATTTTGCTTCCCGTTGTCGCTCGGCCCAATAGCCAATATCCCAATGCTCGAGGGGTTCTTGTTGTCCATGGTCACTGGCAAAGGCTTGTAATTCCTCCATTTCTTTGACCGCGGCCGGGAAACTGACTTGGCGCAATTCTTCCAGGAGTTTTTCCACGGCATCCACATCGGTCGCCATCTTGCCATCAAGGCTGAGTTCGGCATAGGTTTTGAACCCTAAAAGTTGGGCTTCTTCTTGCCGCAGTTTGAGGATTTTTTCGATGATCTCCCGGTTATCTAACTCACCACTGGCGGCCCGGCTGATATAGGCCCGATAGACCTGTTCTCGTAAATCTCGCCGTTGACTGTGCTGGAGAAAGGGGCCAAAACTGGGAAAATCTAAACTGATATGCCAAGGGCCAGTTTCAGGATTGGCGGTTTCTTCTCCGTCCGCTCGGGCTGTTTGGGCCGCTAAAGACAGCAAACTGGGGGGTAATCCAACCACTTCATCAAGGTGAGTCAGTTTGAGTCGAAAGGCTTTAGTGGCATCGAGGACATGGTTGGAAAATTGCGTTCCTAGTTCCCCCAGTTCCAGTTGAATTTGGTTAAACCGCTCCTTGGCTTCCCCTGCCAGGCCCACACCACTGTGTTCAGCACTCCGAATCGCGGCGGTAATAATCCGTTTTTGGGCCGGTTCGAGGGTCTCCCATTCCGCACTGTCTCGTAGAGCTTTGTAGGCCTGGTACAGGGGTTGGCTTTGGCCGAGACGATTATAAAACTCAATCACTCCGGGCTGCATGGTTTCATGGGCGGCGCGCAATTCCGGGCTGTTTTTGACCCCCATTAGATGATTGACAATCCCCCAACTCCAGGCCAGGCGTTCTCCCAATCGTTCAACGGGTTCGACCAATTTTTCCCAAGTTGGGATGACAGTTGTTTCTAAGTCAGTCAGTTCCTGATTCAGTTCAAGCAGGAGTTGTTTGAGGGCGGGTTCAACTAGGCTCGGTTCAATTTCCGCAAACGGGGGCAGACCATCCCCAATCAGGAGAGGATTTTTGATTGCTGTCTCGGTTGTCATGGTCGCATCCACAAGGTTTAATTCGTGATTCAATGCTTTGATCCTAGAGGATCCGGGGCCTGGGGGCGAACTAGGGGAAACCGACCGTAACTTTGCATTGAGGGAAGCAGCCTCATGAAGCTAAAACAGTGAAGTTGAAATTAAAAGTTTTTTGAATCCTTCTACGATTACGGATTTTTATGCAGCATTAGGACAATATTTAAGTTATCTTCTAGTATTTAGAATTCATAGAACCTGAGCGGAACTTATACTTGGGGGTTCCTCTCAATGCTTTTGAAATATTTGTTCAATATGAATTTATATGAATTTACCCAAGTCGCCGTTACTTGGGATCAGATTTCACTAACTGTCCATCTCCAACAGAGGAGGTAATCTTGCAATAGATAAAATAGATAAATATCGTAAAAATATTCTAGAGTTGTTAACTCAGTATGCTGAAGATGACGTATCTAATTCTGATGTCAAAGTCAATTCATCTTTGATACTGAACGAGATGACTATCAATGGCTGAATGCTGGTTGGGAAAAGTTGCATCGGGTTTATCGTTATTCAATTCATGGATGGGGGTTGATAATTGTTTTTAGATGGATGTCTCCAGGCCTGGGGTTAGCTCTCGATTCAGCCTACAATAAAAAAGTACAGCTAATCTCGCTTCCTATGACTGCTCTAGAACCAAGTATTGATTTTAATTTGCCTCGAATTGTGTTTTTTGGCCGGACATTTGCCGAATATGAACAAATGTTTAGTTTTACCGATGCAGAACTGGCGGGAAAACAGATTTTAGATTGTCCCTCTGGGCCAGATTCCTTTGTCGCCGAAAGTTTTGCCCGGGGCCTGGATGTGGTTGGCTGTGATCCGGTTTATCAAAATCAATCCGCAGAGCAACTCTATGAACGGGCCAAGACAGATATTACCTTTTGCTTGGCTCAGGCTCAGGTGCGTATGGATCAATTTCCAACATTTACTGATGAAATATTTGCCCAATTCAGCCAGGCCAAGCTAGAGGCAATGGAAAAGTTCTACCACGATTTCAAAGACCGGCCCCAGGCCTATCAAGTTGGTAGTTTACCCCGTTTACCCTTTGCCGATAACAGCTTTGATTGGGTCTTGTCAGCACATTTCCTCTTAGCCTATAGTTCGATCGAATCTGGCGGAATTTTGCCCAATAGTCCCTTTGATTTAGACTTTCATCACCAGGCCATGACTGAGTTACTCCGAATCGCTCGGGAGCAAGTTAGGCTCTACCCCATTTATACCAATAACCATCCCCGCCAACGTCATGCCTATGTCAACCCCATTGTCAAAAAACTCACTCAAGCAGGTCATCGAGTAGAATTTATACCCTCAACTTATAATCAAGGCTCTCCCGTTGAAAACTTCACCTTAGTTATTTATAAAAATTCCCACTCCTGAAACTAACAGGCCTGGTTATTGATGACAGAACAATCGTTAACTGACCCGCAAAACTCCCCCTTACAGAAATGCTGGTGAGATTTCTAGGGTTTTGGAGCAATCTATGGAATGGGATGGCTGAGATTTTTATACCATCTATCTTTCTTGTTAAATTTTCCCCCACCCTTATCTTGAGTCGCTGCCTAGTCCGGGTTAAAATTTTCAGTCCTGCCTTTTCTCGTGATATCGGCGTTAATCTGGAAATACTAAACTTCCTTTTGTGATCGTTCCCATCTAGTATCTATGGAATCCATAATCCCTAAAAGTCTGCAAGCTCATATTGATGAATCCCCTCCCCGTCCCCTGACCCCAATGCAATGGCGAATTTGGGCCTTAGCCGCGATGGGAAAATTTTTTGAAGGGATGGTGATATTCATTACAGGTGTTGCCTTACCCCTGCTTGAGCGATATTTTGATCTACCCGCAGCCTTAGATGGAGTCCTTTCGGCCGCAACCCTCTTTGGGATTTTGATCGGCGCGTCCCTGTTTGGTAACTTAGCGGATCGCCTTGGACGTAAGTTTGTGTTTGTCTGGGAAATGGCCCTCTTTACGCTGTTTTTAGTGCTCTGTGCCTTGGCCTGGAACATTGGGGTGCTGATTGTGGCCCTATTTTCGGTTGGCCTGGCCCTGGGAGCCGACTATCCCACTGCCCATATTATTGTCTCGGAGTCTATTCCCAGTAAATTTCGCGGGCGGATGGTGTTGGGGGCCTTTGCCTTTCAATCCGTTGGCTCATTAGGTGGGGTGTTGCTTGGTTTAGCCGTGCTTAAGGTCTATCCCCAAGTCGAGGCCTGGCGGTGGATGTATGCAGCCTTAATCGGGCCTGGGTTGATTGTCTTTCTATTTCGACTTACCTTGGCCGAGTCAGCCCATTGGCTATTGGCACGGGGACGGATTGAAGAGGCCCATCGGGCGGCCCAACGCTTACTGAAACGCCCCATCGCTATTGACCGTGGCTCCCTTAGTCTCAACCTTAGAACTGCCCGGCCCGGCTTTCGGCTCCTGTTTTCCCCCCAATACTTCCAGGCCACTATCCTTGCCGCTGTCCCCTGGTTTTTACAAGACCTATCTACCTACGGGATCGGCATTTTTACGCCCACCATCCTCGCAACCCTGTTTACAAAAACAAGCTCTAATTTCATTTTCCAGGATATGGTAGCGGCGGAAGGCTCTGGGGTGATTGATTTATTCTTACTTTTCGGCTTCTTGACCTCCTTGCCCTTGGTGGATAAAGTTGGCCGAATTCCCCTCCAAATTCTCGGCTTTGGCGGGTGCGCGGTTGGGCTACTGATTGCTGCCTTTGCGGCTGATATTCCCGATGGCCATGAACTGAAGATTTTCCTGATCTTTGCCGGGTTTATGATCTTCAACTTTATGAACAACCTCGGTCCCAATGCCATGACCTATCTCTTAGCGGGTGAAGTCTTTCCAACAGAAATTCGGGGCCTGGGGGCCGGGTTTGCTGCCTCCTTTGCCAAAATTGGGGCTGTATTGACCGCATTTTTCTTCCCCATTCTCCGAGAGCAGATTGGCACCACTCCCCTCCTCTATATCCTTTCTGGGACAGCAGTTTTGGGAGGGGTGATCACCTTTATGGTCAGAATAGAACCGAATGGCAAGAGCTTAGAGGAATTAGCCTAACATCCCCATCCACATTGCCGGCCCCAATCAGATTACTTGAGGTCGTTGAGAATGGCATCCCGACCCTTCAAGGCACAGCCCTCATCTGTCATCCCCACGGGTGTTCCAGAAATTCCCAGGCCCCCAACTAACTTCCCTTTCGACATTAAGCGCACTCCACCCGGAAACAGGGTAATCCCCCGCAATGGATCCGGTGGCATCGGCCAAGTTCCAACCCCAACCGCCCCCTTGGCCTGCATTGAGGCGAGAATCCCGGATGTGGTGTCAAGATTATGATTATTGGCCAGGGTAACTGCGGAATAAGCCTTATTAAACGCCGTTTGGACGGTATGAACCCCTGCCCCATCACTGCGAATTACGACAATGACATTGCCCTCGGGATTGACCACTGTGGCCGTCACCCCATAACCTTGCACCCGACAGGCCTCAATACCCGCCTCTGCGGCTTTAAGAGCAATTTTAGCCGAAAGTACTGGTGTTTCTTCAAGGGCAACGGCCGGCATGAGAGGGACGGAACCTACAGCCAAACCCAGGAGCAAGACAGAAAAGGATATGGATGGATGGAACATCGATCGTAAAACTCCAAGTTAGATAAAAGAAAAATAGTGCAATGATAGATAGGGTTGAGTTGTCATCAATCTCGTCTCGCTCATTTGCATTTAGGAACAATCACTAGACCGTTAACTTGGAGTGATATTTGAGCGCAACTCGGCTGCAATAAACCTGGATAGATATCCTAGATTAGTTGTTGCAATCAAAATTTCTAAAACCCCAAGAGTCATGGCCTGTGCCACCAAAATTATATCACCATCAATCGTTTTATCACTGGCTGTTGGTTGCTCCTGCTGATGAGCCTATATCGAGAGTTATGCAGCTTGTCAAATTGCAGTCGCTCTAACAGTTAATTTTAGTTAAATTTAAAAACCTAAAGGTTTAGTAATTTGTTTTTAGTTCACAATTTAGCTCTAAATATGTCGACTCTCTTGGGAGGAGGGTGATCAGTAAAACAAATGAGAGAAAAAAGCCATCAACCTCATTCGCAGATGTCTAAAATTTGTCAAGCCATATAGTAAACAGTAATGATTCGTGAGAATAGACCAGAATTATAGCAATACCCATTAATAAGTGAGCTATAATTGGACTTATCTATAGCAAACAGCAATTGCTCATGAGAACGTACCATACATAGTCAGATGAGAAGAATGGAGAACAAAATGACTTAAAAATAATTCAAACAGCCATTAAATGCCACACTTTCCTTAAGAAGTTTTTAACTTGCAGCCACACTGCTTCAATCGGATTTTGTTCCGGTGCGTATGGAGCTAATTTGATGCAGTAAATCGGCCATTCTTGTTCTAGCTTATCTCCATTGACTTAATGTAAATATTTATGGAAATCATCCCTGTTATGATATGATGCACTATCCCAAATCACAATAATTTTCTGATTGGGATGAATCGCCTTTATCGCTTTGATAAATTGAATAGTATTCTGACTATTTCCACTCAAATAAGGTTTCACAATAGGTGCCAACGGTGCCCCTAAAGGCAACTCTAACCTGGTGGTATCAGCCGGGAATACGGGCGATGACCTTGATCTCAAAGTCGAACCCCGCGAGCCAGTTGACACCGATCGCCGTCCAATTCGGATAAGGCGCTTCCGGGAAGACTTCGCTTTTAACGGTCATGATCGTGCCGAACTGATTTTCGGGATCGGTATGAAAGGTTGTCACGTCGACGATATCCTCAAGCCCGCATCCACCCGCTTGCAGGGTTGCCTCGAGATTGGCGAATGCCAGACGAACCTGAGCCTCAAAGTCCGGCTCGGGTGAGCCATCGCTGCGACTGCCGACCTGACCGGACACGAACAGGAGATTATCTGATCTGATCGCTGCGGAATAGGTCTGTGACGTGTAGAGGTCATGCCGACCGGCGGGGAAAACAGCGTCACGCTGGGTCATATAGAATCTCCTGTTGTGGGTTGATGGAAAGCAGTGCCGACGAATGCTCACGACGACTTGAAAGCTGGATTGGCGCCTAACGGCAAAGTTGTGCGGCGGTAAATAAAAAAAGGCCGCAAATGAGAGATCTCCGCGCCGCCCGCTGCACCAACGTGTTAGGCAAGACAAAGCTGGCTACTAAAACTGAGCAAAAGATGGAGAAAACCGATCGATTCCTCATCAACCAAATTAAACCACGATCGCGGGAAAGATCGATCGCCCTGCGAACCAACTCTGCACTGGAAAACCGTATCGAAGGGTAGCTTGCTGCATCACTTTGTCACCGAGGCCTAACGACCAAGCTCACCGGACGCAGATAACCTTTGCAACTCAACCAATTACCTTGGCACGTTTCGGTGCAGCAACTGGTTAGACTCACGGCGCATTCTATTGCTGTGAATAAATTGACTGATACCATCAACTAGCTCAGGCACAACTGGCAGCGTTGGTTCAGAATAGGAAGCATTTTGCTGTTCAGGGTCTAATGGAACAGCTTTTAACACGTGATTCATCCCCTCAATGATTCTAAGCTCCGCATCTGGCTTAGCCATCTTCAGGGCTTGCGCCTCCCTTACAGATACTTGGATATCCGTTGTTCCTTGAACAATTAGAACAGGGACAGTAAGACGCCTAATCTCTTGGGCAGGGGTATAGCGAAACCAGGAAATGAGGTAGGGTTGGACGCTCGATCTGTAGAGCGTGTTTAGTTCTGGTGGAACAGAGGTCACTGTGTTACCTTGCTCTAGAGCCGCAAGAATCTGCTCACTCTGTTGCCATAATGCCTCTGGCAGTCTAGGTCGCAGTTGATCTCGTAAAACTTGTGATGCAGTTTGGGCAGATCCGGCTATTGATATAAAAGCATCTGCTCCAGTTTTTTGGGTCGCCAGCATTCCAATCAAAGAGCCTTCACTGTGACCAATCACGGTGACGCTTGAGAAACGAGAATCTGCCTGCAATTGCTGAATCCAAAGTGCAGCATCTTCAACATAGGTATCGAAACGCAAATCAACTTCTTTAGTCCCTGCGACTGAACTTTCTCCAATACCACGCTTGTCGTATCGTATTGCGGCAATGCCGTGACCAGCTAATCCTTCAGCCAGTAGTTTGAGGCTGTTATTCTGCCCGGCTAGAGGATTATTTCCATTGCGATCAGTTGGACCTGAACCCGCAATGATCAGCACCCCTGGCTCTGGCACATTAGACGCTGGAATGATCTGTGTGCCATAGAGAGTGCCTGTTGATGTTGTAATTTGAACCTCGACAGACTTTGAAGATTGTGTCATATGACCCAAAAACAGCAGCCAAAAAGGTAGAGCTATTAGACAGATAAACGAACCTACAGAACGGCGAGAATCGGGGGACATAAAGTGAGGAAATTTATATTGAATCCGTCAAATACTCTAATTTTGATGAGATAAGGGAGTCTAACGCGGGCGATCACCGGGCGGAAATGGCGCGACTGATCTTGTAATTGGGAGAAAACCGGAACGCCATTTCCGCTCCGTGTGCATCGCTTTGTTAGGCATTACTTCATGGAATGCAAGCCTATTAGGTTGCCTTCCGTATCGCGGACTAAAGCGCAGAAACCGTGCTCACCAATCGCAGTCTTATCTTGCGCAACACTACCACCGTGCTGAACCGCTCGACTAGCCTGCACAGCACAGTCTTCACAAGCAAAATAGACCACAGTACCACCACTACCCGGTGAGAATCCATCCATTTTTACAAGCATTCCCCCCGCTCCGTATTTCGACATTCCGGTTTCTTTGTCCATGGGGAAGAACCACATATCCATTTCAACTTCGGGCGTTGGATTCGGCATGTTTTCAAGCTTCGTTTCAAAAACAGCTTCATAGAACGCTTTGGCGCGCTCCATGTCTGCGACGTAGATTTCAAAGTGAACAACGGGATTACTTTGTATCATTTTCTTCCTTTGTTGGTAGTGTTTTCGTGAATGCCTAACGGCAGTAAGTTTAGCAGCTGCCGAGTAACTTGGACACACACAAACCATGCTAGTTGCAGTCGGCTACAGCGCATTTGTTCTACAGACGGCGCAATTCCGCCAAGCTCTTTCGCTATCATTGGAACATCTCTCGATTATCCTAACGAAACATCTTGAATCGCCGTCTGTGGAACTAGGTATTAGACTGAAAGATTCCACCTAAAGAGATGATTAAGGTGTTTAGGCTGAATGTCAAGTTTCTTTCTAAGTACCCTATAGGGATTAAAAAGCAGAAAATTTCCGTATATAGCAAACAGCAATTGCTCATGAGAACGTACCATAAATAGTCAGATGAGAAGAATGGAGAACAAAATGACTTAAAAATAATTCAAATAGATATTTTATAATTTTAAACGTCTTCAATAAGTGCCACACCTTCCTTAAGAAGTTTTTAACTTG
>NZ_JAVMIP010000031.1 GCF_031729055.1 Pseudocalidococcus azoricus BACA0444
TTTGATCACAATTTTCCGGCTGCTCTCCCCCTAGGCAAGCGATGTGGGGCTAATCTCTTCTGGAGCAAAGGTTTGAGGGTTCCGGAGCACAAAGAGAAGCATCATTAACAAAAATTTGCAGTTTTGTAAAACTTCTGTTACATTAGTTTACATAAGGTTACAAAGCTCAATGTTAAGAGGGTTTATACCGTGTTTGCTCCCCTAGTCTTATTGGTTCGTTCTTGGATGGGTACAAAAGAATTCAACCGTTTTCGGGGTCAGGCCATTGCTCTCCATGCTCAACTCATTTCCCGAGTTTGTGACCGTCTTGGCCTAGATCGAAACTATCGCCAGAACATGATCCGCTTAGCTCGCGACAATGGCAAACGGTTGGGGCTGTTAGCTTAATTTCCCACTTCTGCTTTGGTTTTAAGGCTCATTGGCTTGATGGTTTTCCCCTGATTTTGATGTTGAAGAGTAACAATTTTTCGATTTTTTGGAGGCTACAATTATGGTTTTATTAATTTCATTGTTTGTTGTGGGTTGGGTTGCGGCGGCCGTCATTGGCACCCAAGCTTACTTTCTGGGTGAGCAGTCTAAGCCCATTCATGAACGCAACTGGCGGTCTGAGTCCTTTGAACAAATTGCAAAATCTGTCACAGGGCAAGGAACCGACTATGGGACTCGTGTACCTGGGTTTGAGGTTGTGGATGCCTACAACAGCAGTTTAATTCCTGACGCTTAAGGACTGAGTGAGAAGGAGTGAGATTATTTCATGCCTTCTGGCTGCCTAAAACCTAAGGAAAACTGGACATAAAAACTAAGGGTTTGTCACAGGCCAGGCTAATCAACTCGTTTGATTGGTTCTGGTTTTTCTATTTAGTAATGATCTACTGATACATCCTTCACCCGTTCTACCGATCACATCGCGAATTGGGAAATTATTCATCTCGAATTGACCAAACTATTCTGCCCAGGCCAGGGTATTTCGACCACAATTCTATTTATTAAACTTCACTGGATCGGGATTGTCACCTCAGAGAAATTTAGTCTATCCTGAATGTCAGGATTAACTCTGATTTCCAAATAACACTGAGCTATGGTCATTCCACAATTGAGTAACCTACTGAGATGGTCTGGCGGGATTTTGCTGCCGATTTGGGTTAGCATCTGCTGGCTAGGCCTGGGGGGAAACTTAGTTTGGGCTGAATCTGAAGTCCCGATTCCCCATAGTTTTGTCGCCCAGGCCGTGGCGCGAGTTGGCCCAGCTGTTGTCCGAATTGATACAGAGCGGACTATTACCCGGACTGTGGATCCCTTTTTTAGCGATCCCCTGTTTCGGCAATTCTTTCCCGGCCTGGGTCAACTGCCCCCCCAGGAAGATCGGCAGCGGGGCCAAGGTTCAGGATTCATTATTGATCCCAGCGGAATTGTCCTCACCAATGCCCATGTCGTCAGTGATGCAGATACGGTGAATGTCACCCTGAAAGATGGGCGCATTTTTGCCGGGGAAGTGCGGGGGGCGGATCCGGTCTCGGATTTGGCTGTTGTCAAACTAAAAGGCGTGAAAGGAGAACTACCGGTTGCGCCCTTGGGCAATTCGCAGGAAGTATTAGTGGGGGATTGGGCCATTGCGGTGGGTAACCCTCTGGGCCTGGATAACACAGTCACCTTAGGGATTGTCAGCACTCTCCATCGATCTAGTGCTCAAGTTGGCATTCCCGATAAGCGTTTAGATTTTATTCAAACCGATGCGGCCATCAATCCAGGCAATTCCGGTGGGCCCTTACTCAACCAGGCCGGGGAAGTGATTGGGATTAACACGGCGATTCGGGCCGATGCAATGGGGATTGGCTTTGCAATTCCGATTGATAAGGCAAAGTCCCTCAAGGATCGCCTAGTCCGCGGTGACAAAATTAAGCACGCCTACATCGGCATCCAAATGACCAACCTGACCCCCAGTCTGGCCGCTGAAAATAATCGCAACCCCAATTCTCCTGTGATGTTACCGGAAGTTGAAGGTGTCTTGGTCGTGCAGGTCTTTGCCAATACTCCGGCAGCGGGGGCAGGTTTACGCTGGGGGGATGTGATTACGGCTGTGGATGGGGAAACGATTACCTCTGCAGATCAACTCCAAGGCCTGGTAGATCAAGCCGATGTCGGGCAGCAACTCAGTCTCAAAATCCGTCGAGGTGAGCAAATCAAACAAATTGCCGTTCGCACCGGGGAGTTACCAGGGACAGCTTAGGGCTATATTTGGGAGAATTGCTGTCCCCAGAAATTGAGGAATAGGCTGATTTATGTATGATTGCGTCATTGTCGGAGCCGGGCCGGCGGGTGGATCTGCGGCATATCATTTAGCCAAGCGTGGTCGCTCCGTACTGGTTTTGGAAAAAGAAACCTTGCCCCGTTATAAGCCCTGTGGGGGAGGCGTTTCACCCCAAGTTGCCCAATGGTTTGACTTTGACTTTAGCCCGGCTATTTCTCTCAAACTTAGATCTGTCCGTTACACCTGGAATAAAGAAGATCCGGTTGAGGTAGAGCTGGCTTCCCAAGAACCCATTTGGATGGTGCGGCGGGATGTGTTTGATCACTTTTTAATCAAACAAGCTCAATTACAGGAGGCTGAACTGCGGGATGGTACAGAGGTTTTGGGGATTTCCTGGCACAGTGATCACTGGGAGATTAAAACTGCGGCTGGCTTGGTGCAGGGAAAATATCTGATTGCGGCCGATGGGGGTAAGGGTAAACTGGCCCAACTATTGGGATTTAAGGAGCGCAAACGCCGCCTGGCTGGGGCCTTGGAAGCCGAAGCTCCAGTTGAACATCAAGATCATGCCGTACATTTCGAGTTTGGCCTGGTTAAAAATGGTTATATCTGGAATTTTCCCAAGGCAGATGGTTATTCCGTTGGCATTGGCACATTTCGCGGCGGGGAACCCCAAGACTTTAAGAAAATCCTCCAGAACTATGCCACTCTGTTTAATCTGGATATTTCCCAGGCCCGCCAGTATGGTCATCCCATTTGTCTATGGGACGGCAAACAAAAACTCCACACCCAGAATGCCCTCTTAGCCGGAGAAGCCGCCTGTGTGGTGGATCCCTTTTCCGCCGAGGGAATTCGTCCTTCAATCTATAGCGGGATGCAGGCCGGCTTGGCGATTGACCGGGCTTTGGGTGGGGATAGCAATGCCTTGAGTGATTATTCGACCCTAATCAATGAAGAATGGGGGAGTGACATGGCCTGGGCCCAGCGGTTAGCCGGATTATTTTATCGAGTCCCCCATCTGGGTTATAAACTTGGAGTCAAACGTCCCTCTGCCACCCGCCGGATGGGATTGATTCTCTCAGGGGAAATGCGCTATCGAGATATTGCTGACCGGGCGATCAAACGTCTGACTGCAGGGCTTGTCCCAGGCCGGGGTACAACCATTTAGCCAAACTTGAGACTGAGACCTACAGCGAGTTATCAACATAGGGTTCTCGAGGGGCCGCCATGGTGAGGGAAAAGCTGTGAGCATCTATTTAGAGTGGCATTGAGTTCTTCCTTTGCCCTCTACATCATGTATGTAACACCAGATAGAATAAAGGCACATTGCTGACAGGCACACAACTTCTTGAGAAGTGCCAAACCTCAGCGGACATTGCCATCACTTTGACTCTAGGCAAGAGTGGATTGCATGATTCGGTCAATGCTTTTTTTCGTCCTGGCTGGGTTGTGTGAACTCGGTGGGGGCTATCTAGTATGGCTATCCCTGCGGGAAGGTAAAACCATCTGGTTAGCGGTGTTAGGCGTGGTAATTCTGGGACTCTATGGTGCCATTCCCACGCTTCAGCCAACCCATTTTGGGCGGGCCTATGCAGCTTATGGCGGTGTGTTTGTTGCGTTATCTCTTTTATGGGGCTGGCTCGTTGATCGAATCGGCCCTGATAAGTTTGATCTGTTGGGGGGGTGGATCGTCTTACTAGGGGTTTTTGTCATCATGTATGCCCCGCGAGGATAACTACCCTAACTTAAAGGCGTACAGGAAAGCCCCCGTTAGCAGTATCAGCATGAGAGGCGTAAGGCAATAGGGTACGGTGGAGCAGTAGGGCGCGCTGATCACCTCAGACCTATTGACCAACCGTAAACAGATGATCAAAGCGTGACTTGAGGGCCTCTAGTTTTCCAACTCGAGCCAAGAGGAGATTTTCCTGCCCAGAGGCCTGGAGTCGAGTGGCCCAATAGTGAATCTTCTGGGGATTATTAACCCAAAATTCGATTACCGTACTCACCACTGGCATTGCTTCCCAGCCTTTACTCAGAGCTACGGTTTCGACGGAATCCACAAAGGCATCCAAGGTGCAATGGTGAACCCCAACATACTCCAAGTCCGGGCGGCTTTGAATCACCTGTTGTTGGCTTTGGAACAGTTGAATTACCGGAGAGATACCCAGTAGTTGAAAAGAATAGGTCATGATAGCAACTCCTCATTGAGGCTTAGGATTAAAAAATCCTGGGGCTGAATTGCAAATCAAAATAACAAAGGTGTTCCTAAAAAAACAGGAGATTTAGAACAAAAATTAATATTTTGCTTATAAAATATTCATGAAACTGCAAAATTTCCCCTTGGCAGTGAGCTAGATCATCGGACTTTGTTACGTTCCTCACAGATCTCTGCTATTTTTCGTCCTATAGTAAGCACATCATCTCCCATAACTTATGTTTTCTTAATATGCAGATTCGCCGCCGCTCTCCTAATCCCCCCGTCCTAGTGCAAAGCTTGCAATTCCAAACCCGTATGGCTGATGCTGATGCTAAACCTCGGCACATTTTGGAGGAGATCATTTGGCATAAGGAAACAGAAGTTGAGCAGTTGCGGGAAAGCCTGCCTCTGAGGGATCTACAACGCCAAGTCTTACTAGCTCCACCTCCACGACCCTTTTATGAGGCGTTGAAGTCTCACCCCCTGAAGTTAGCTTTAATTGCCGAAGTGAAGAAAGCCTCCCCTAGTAAAGGTGTTTTACGACATAATTTTGATCCTGTGGCAATTGCCCAGGCCTATACTCAAGTGGGCGCAACCTGTTTGTCGGTTTTAACCGATGAGAAATTTTTCCAAGGCAGCTTTGACAATCTTATTCGTGTCCGCGAGGCTGTTGATTTACCAATTCTCTGCAAGGACTTTATTATTTACCCCTATCAGATGTATTTGGCACGGGTTAAGGGGGCTGATGCAGTCCTGCTGATTGCCGCAGTTTTGTCGGATCGAGATTTGCAGTATTTCCTCAAAATTGCCAATGGCCTGGGGATGGCGGCCTTAGTCGAGGTGCATACCCTTGCAGAACTGGATCGGGTTTTGCAATTGGATGGCGTGCAGTTGGTTGGAATTAACAACCGGAACTTAGAAACCTTTGAAACCAAGGTCAGTACCACCGTTGAGTTAATGCAACAGCGGTATCCAGAAATTCGCGAGCGGGGAATTTTGGTGGTCAGTGAATCGGGTCTTCAGTCCCCCCATGACATCAGTCAAGTCCACGCCTGTGGGGCCAAGGCCGTCCTAATTGGGGAGTCGTTGGTTCGGGAAGCTCCTGAGGAAGTCCATTATCTGGATATTCAGGCCCAAGTCACTGAGCGGGTTAATCGGTTGTTTCCTGAGTCTTACTTGTCAGCGGTGAGTTAATGGCATGGGGTTAGGGGCAGTTTTATTTGATTTTAATGGGGTGATTATTGACGATGAGGCCATTCACGCCCGCTTAATTGCCGATATTTTACTGAGCGAAAACCTCCGTCCCCAGGCCGATGAATATCAACAGTTTTGTTTGGGCCGCTCGGATCGGGATTGTTTGGATAATGTGCTCAGTCGGCGGGGGCGTTATGTGAATGGGGCCTATTTGGATAAACTCTTAGGACAAAAATCCCAGGCCTACCAAGCTGAATTATCCCAATTAACCCCTTTACCCCTCTTTCCGGGCGTGGTGGAGTTTATTCAACAACTGATTGCGGCAGACATCAAGCTGGGCCTGGTAACGGGTTCAATTCGGACAGAAGTGGAGTTAATTTTGGGACGGGCTGGCCTAAGGGATTATTTCTCGGTAGTTGTCACAGCGGATCAAATCACAGTCGGCAAACCAGATCCGAGTGGCTATCTTTTGGCTCTCGATCAACTCCAAACCCAATTTCCTGGCCTGGACTTAACCCCACCCCATTGCCTCGTGATTGAAGATACGTTTATGGGGATTGAAGCGGCGCGCCGGGCCGGACTACCCGTACTAGGCATTGCCCATACCTTTCCCTTTCATATGTTGCAGCGGCGGTGCAATTGGGTGATTGATCGCTTTGAGGAATTAGATTTAACCTATGTTCAGCAGGTCTATGCCCAAAAACAGGAGTTGAAAGCCTCAGCTTGATTCAGTGTTTTTCACAGTTCTAGCAAGGGCTAGGATGCCTAGTTTCCATATATTCTTATGACTCCATACTTCTGTCTTCCAGATGAGTACTCAATTCGTTTGGCTGAAAACTACCAAGATACATGGAATGTTTTTGTACATCAGTGCCTGAAAAAGGACAAAGAGAAGAGAAAAATTAACTGCTTAAGATCCCAAAATAGTCAATCTTTATCATTACTTTGGATTGTTATTCTTTGCCTAGGTTTACTATCAGCTTTAGCTATAGCTTATATTCTCAAAGAATGGATTTATTTACTCTGGTTCTTGTTAATCTTTGTCGGTTCTTTAACCATCACCTACACTCTGCTATTGAGTTGGATATTCGTTGAAGTTGTCATCAGAAACTATATTCTTGTCAAGAAGAATAAAAGGCGTTTATTAATTGTTCTCTATAAGCATCAGTTTGCTGGCTCTATCCTACTTGAATCTCGAAGAAACTACGGTGTTCTGCTTGGCCTCTATGTTTGTCCTAGTCATCGCAAAAAGGGGATTGGTTCATGTTTGGTACAGTGTGGTATCAGAGGCATTAGAACCTCTATCTACGTCCATGCTATTAAGGGTACAGAGGGTTTCTATGAGAAAAATAACTTTTCCAAGAGTCATGATCAGCCTGGCTACAATATGATTCTTAAAAGATCATCCATCGGTTATGGCCGCTAGAGATGTGGTGAGCCGAGCAGAGGCAGGAAAATAGAAATTAACTTTTCTTCTTGGCTTTGGCTTTTTTAGCAGCGGCTTTACTGGCTTTGGCAGCGGTGAATTGGGCGAGGCGGGCGGCTTCTTTTTCCTCAGCAACTTTATCTAGATAGTAATGGTAGTCCCCTTGATAGACCTTAAATTCACCATCTCGAATTTCAACAATCTTATTGGCAACTTGGGAAATAAAATAACGGTCATGGGAAACAACCACCACTGTCCCGTCATAGGCCTGGAGGGCAGATTCCAACATTTCCTTGGCCGGAATATCTAGATGGTTGGTGGGTTCATCCAAAATTAATAGGTTAGCTGGACGTAGCAACATTTTCGCCAGGGCTAATCGGGCCTTTTCCCCACCACTGAGGGCTGCCACTTTTTTATAAACTGTGTCCCCACTAAATAAAAATCGCCCCAGCAGGGTTCTGACTTCTTCGTTTGTCCATTGGGGAACTTCATCATGGATCGTCTCCACCACTAACTTATCGAAGTCCAGGGCTTCGGCCTGGTTTTGCTCAAAGTAACCCGGAATGACATTGTGATCCCCTAACTTAACCATGCCCGATTGGGGTGTTTCCAGGCCCATGATCAGACGCAATAAGGTTGATTTCCCGGCTCCATTGGGCCCCAAAAAGGCAACCCGATCCCCCCGCTCCAGTAATAACTCAGCCCCTAAAAATAAAATCTTATCCCCGTAACTATGGACGAGATCTTCAATCATCACCACTTCTCGGCCACTGCGGGGCGCAGGTGGAAATTGAAACCGTAATGTGCGGACGGAATCCACCGGGGCCGCAATCCGTTCAACTTTGGCGAGTTGTTTTTCCCGACTCTTGGCCTGGGTACTGCGAGTGGCACTAGCCCGAAACCGATCTACAAAAGTTTGTTGCTTTTCTAATTCCTTTTGTTGGCGTTCAAAGGCACTGAGTTGGGCTTCTTGATTCAGGTTCTTTTGCTCAATATAGGCGGAATAATTCCCTAAGTAGGTACTGGAAACCCCCCGTTCTGTTTCGACAATTTGAGTACAGAGCCGATCCAAAAACTCACGGTCATGGGAGACAATTACCATCGGAGTTACCAGGCCCCGCAAGTAATTTTCCAACCATTCAATGGTTTCTAAATCCAAATGGTTAGTGGGTTCGTCTAAAAGCAACAGATCCGGGGCCTGGAGGAGAATTTTGCCCAAACTCATCCGCATCTGCCAACCCCCACTAAAGGAACTCACCAAACGATCGCCATCCCCCACCTCAAAACCCATCTCCGGGAGAATTTTCTCAATCCGAGCCTCCAGACCATAGCCATCTAACCCCTCAAATTGGCGTTGGAGTCGATCCAATCGGTGAATCAGCCGCTCCAGTTCCTCCATGTCCGTTGTGTTCATCTCCTGTTGGACATCTAATAAAGCCTGCTGGGTTGCATTGGCCTCGGCAAAGACTGTCCAAAACTCTTCCCGCACAGTTCGGCTAGGTTCGACTTCAAACTCTTGGGTTAAATAAGCAATTTTTAGGCTGGCCGGCCGAATCACTTCCCCATCGGTGGGTTCCATTTCCCCCGCAATAATTTTTAGTTGTGTTGATTTGCCAGCCCCGTTCATCCCCACCAGGCCAATCCGATCCCCAGGCTTAACCTCCCAATTCACATCCTTGAGGACTTCCCCGGTGGGATAAATTTTACTGATATGGGACAACCGCAGCATTGCACGACCTAAAAGAATTAACGAAGATACACTCGGTCAATAATCACGAGGTTTTCAAGGCTATCTAGAACAACCGTGAATAAGAATATCTCCTTGGCAATGCTAACAAATTCTTGCCCATTTCCCGAGGACTGATCTTCAATAGTCAAAGCTTTGTTGCCTTAGGCCTAGGCCAATTTAGCCCAAGAGTCACAACAATGGCCAGCCTGATGCGTGGGTGACAAGGGGTATTAAAAATCCAGGCCATAATACCTTAAACCAAGACATTAGTTAACTCCTTCTGACATCCGCCCCACTGCCAATACAGTCAGAAATTGTCTGCCCATAATTTTGAATATTTTTTATATTGTTATCACTCACCCACTATTTGTAATTTCTAGAACCATTTAAAAATGATGTTGATTTCGATTGAAAATCTGGAGACTTTTCCAGGCCAAGTCTAGATAGAGAGGCAAGTTTGATTTTATAATAGAGGAAATTACCTTTGAATCATAATCAGGGCTTTAGCCAAACTCGTTATGACTGTTTCACCCCCTCCCCTCGAGCCTGAAGATGAGCTGGCCTGGGATTATCCAACTGCCGTTGCTCGCGTTGAGGAAACTATTCGTGAAATTGAAGCGGGCCAATTGGATTTAGGGACAGTGCTGGCTAAGTTTGCCACAGCCGTGAGGGATATCAAACAATGTGAATCCTGGTTAAGCCAGCATCGTCAGGCCATAGATTTACTCATTGAAGAGCTGGACGATCCAGCCTGGTAGAGTGCTAACTTGCCCAGATAAATCGACAAATATAGATAATTCTCTATTCCAGAGTTGATCTTCTTTTAGGGGCTAACGGAGCCAGGCCAATTCCGAGAGATTCTGCCAGCCCCTTATACTGAAGTTGAGTTCTATCTGGGTAAGAGCAATGTCTGAAGAATCCGTAACGCCTGGGACTACCGAGGCTACTGCAACTACACCTGCTAAGAAAGAAAAACCCCCGGCTGTGGAGGCCAAACCTTTTGCTGAGTTTATTCAACAAGACTTTTTGCCAGCCTTAACCCATGCCCTCCAGGCCAAGCAGGTCCAAAATGTATCTCTGGCCTTTACAGACGGACAAATTCAGGGGCAATGGCAACCGGGTCAACATCAATTCACCCTCTACTTTTTGGATGATGATATTCAAGGCCGCAAAGCCTTTTCTGAAACAATCGGGGGCGTACCCAGCAGCACCATTGAGCCTTTTCTCTGTGATGAGCGCAAAGTAACCTTAGACCTACTGGTTTTTGGAGTCGTCCAACGCCTGAATGCCCAAAAATGGTTGGGGGGTAACTAAGTCCCGATGGCCAAACCCATTAAAGTCGGTGATCCCGTCCCAGATATTAGCCTCCCCGATGCCCAGGGTGAAATTATCCGTCTTAGGGATTTTCAAGGGAAAAAGGCGATAGTTTTATTTTTCTATCCCAAATCAGAGAGTCCGGGTTGTACCATCGAAGCCTGTGCCTTTCGGGATGCCTATGGCATTTTTCAGGACTTGGGCGCAGAGGTGATTGGGATTAGTGATGATTCTGTGGCGGCCCAGGCCCGGTTTACCACCAATCAAAAATTACCCTTTCTGGTGCTCAGTGACAAAGGTAATCAAGCCCGTCAAGCCTTTGGGGTTCCCGGAGCCTTATTTGGATTTTTACCTGGCCGGGTCACCTATGTCATTGATCAAGGGGGCATTGTCCGTCATATTTTTGACTCCATGCTTAACTTCAAGGCCCATGTGGATGAATCCCTGGCAATTTTAAACGGGTTGGCTAGCACCGCCGGATAACAGAGGACGATAAAACTACATCTTCTCTTTGAGTTGCCTGATGTTACCCCTTGCTGATCAATCCATTCTTGTCACCCGTGCCGCCACCCAAGCCCCAACCTTTAGTCAAGCCCTTCGTCAAGCGGGAGCGACTGTTTGGGAAATGCCCACCTTAGAAATTGGCCCGCCCAGCAGTTGGGATGCATTGGATCATGCTCTGGACATTCTGGACAGCTTTGATTGGCTCATTTTAACCTCCACGAATGGGGTTGAGGCCGTTTGGTCACGAATGCGGGGCCTGGGGATTGATCCAGCTAAATTAACTCCGCTAAAAATTGCCGTAGTTGGCCAAAAAACAGCCCAATCCCTCCAAGCCTATGGCCGCACCCCGGATTTTATTCCGCCCCAGTTTATTGCCGATGCCCTGGTTGAGCATTTTCCTGAGTCCATGACTGGGTTGAAAATCCTTTTCCCACGGGTGGAGACGGGTGGACGGGAGATGCTTGTCCAGGCCATGACCGATGCCGGAGCCAAAATTGTCGAAGTTGCAGCCTATGAATCCCGTTGCCCGCACCAAATTGCCCCGGAAATAGCCGAGTTACTCCAGGCCAAAACCCTAACAATGATCACCTTTACCAGTGGCAAAACCGTCCAGCATTTCTGTCAATTGGTCGGAGGAGTTGAAATTGCCCAAGCTCTTTTAGAGAGGGTCAAACTGGCTTCCATTGGCCCCCAAACCTCCCAGGCCTGCCGCAAGTATTTCGGGCGGGTGGAGATAGAAGCCGCAGAACATACCTTAGAGGGGCTGGTGAGAGCTATTTTGACTGAGGGGGGGCAGGGTTGAGGGTGGTTTCCACGGTTAAGACTTGGGGCGGCGTGGCATCGGGGGGATAGACGAGTTCCACTTTGACCGTGCGCTGAGTTTGGGGAGGCAGATCTAAGGTCAAGAGGGGTTCGCCCATTTGTCCCCGCCGTTGCACCAGATGAAAATACTTCACTTGAGTTGTACCATTCTCTTCGTATTCCAGCCGGACAGGGCCGCGAAAAAAGATTTGATTGGCGGGCGTTTGCAGATAGCGCAACCCGGCCTGGGAGAGTTGATCTTCTTTGATCGGGGTTTGAAAACGAATGGCGACCTGCTGGGCCTGGATTGTGGGGTTTTTGAGGGGTAAGGTTAACTCGTAGAGAACGCCATAATTGCCATGACTGCGATAGGCCGTATCGGGATAACGGACTAGCATCGGCGCGCTTTGAATTTGCTGAGTTCCAAGAGTGCCCCGGTCAAGGGTATTAATCACATAGGAAATGGCCTGGTTTTCGGCCGGGATGGTTAAATAAGGAATTTCGGGCCGATCCGTTACGGTCGCGCGCCATTGTGACCCGCGAGAGACCCCAGCCACCCGGCCATAGATAAATTGCCCACTGGTTTGAGTTGGAGGTGTGGGGGTGCGGTCGCGGGGGATGGAGAGTTGGCCGGTTTGGGCCAGTTGTTGCCAATCTTTTAAGGTGGGGACTTTTTCGGGGCCGGTTTTTTCCCAAAGGGCCAAACTAGCCAAGTTAACGCGCCCATTACTAAACAGCCGCATTAACAAAGACCGACCATTCAAAGCCGTTGCCGGGATGGGTAAAACCACCAGCATTTGGCTGCTTTGGGGAGGAATGACATAGCTTTCTGGAAAGATCCCATCTCGTTCTCGCCGGAGAAAGTCCCCACTGGCGCGACTCCCCGGCCCGGCAAAGACCCGATTCCGTTGATCTAAAACCTGGGTCGGCAAATTGACAAAGGGGGCATGGGTGGTCAAACGAGTGTTGGCCTGGAGCACCAAGATCCGCACAGGGGTTTTGTTGGGATTTTCCACTAAAATACCCAGATACATGACCTGGGGAGCCGGAACTGGGGCTGCCTTGGTGACATGGTGGGCAAAAATATCAAAGCGGTCATTAAAGCTGAAATTCAGATGGGCGGCCGGGTTTTGTTTACCGGCCGGGTTGAGGGTTGAGAGGAGAATTCCTTCCTGTTGAATTTTTTCGGGACTGTTGCTATTAAACACTGGCACCATGTCCAAGCTCCCAGGCAGCGGCCGCACGTCATCGGGGCGAATCATTTCCGCAGGTGGGATGGCCGGGGCCTGGGCCAACATAAAACTAACCAGGGTGGGGAGGGTTCTGAACACGGCTGTTTAATCGAGGAATGAATAAATATTCTTTCGCTGATCTTCTCTCAGCCATGCAAACTCATGTTCAAAACTATCATCCCCACTACCCTAAATTTTGATAAATTTATCAAATTTACCAGGGATAAGCTTAGTTATGAATCATTGCAGTTTAGATGCTTCTACCTAGTTCTAAGGGATGTTGTGATAATTTTTCTATTACTGACATTTTCTTTCTGGTGCAAATCATCACACATGATTTCTAGATCATAGTGGAATGCTTTGACGTGTTCCTTATGAATCCGATAAATTCTCCTAGAACCTCACTCTTCAGAGTCACTATTTAGATTACTGGAATCATCTAAGTGAAAACCTACTGGTTGTTTTGGCTTGTCAGGCTCGCGTCGCTCCATTTTCATGAGTAGAATACTTATCTGCGAAACGTGTTGAATTAATTCGACAGGATCACCTGATTCCGTTGTTCCAGAAAATGAGATGAGTGATGGATCCCAATAGCCCAAACCTTTTAAGTGGAACGTCACAACTTGACCAAAGCTTACAAGGCGAATACCTACCTCATACCTATCATCTAAAGATGCATCAAAATCATTTATCCATTTTACTAAGCGTTTGTGAAATTCGCTTGCGTAATTTGCTTGTGCATTAGTGGTGAATTTAAACTCTGGCATGGTCACCCTAGGGTTTTGCACAGAGCGTTCAATCTCTCTCTCCACTCTAAACATATAGAATATTCCTGAGCAATATAACGTATGGAAAATAGTCAGATTTAAGCTTTTTTAAAGAGGCTTTAGATACCACCCTGAATGGTGACAGGGGGATTAATCAAACGCACAGAAGCCCCCACATCGGACGGGACAGTTAAAAGAGTTTGTTGATAGGTGACCGTTTGCCCAGGCCCGACGGTTGCTGGTTCTGGAACGGCTGAGCCAGTTTGAATCACATTCCCTGTATTATCCAAAACTTCAAAGTTGACCCCGCCAATGGTGACAGGTTGGTTGTTGCGGTTGGTGAGGGAGCCGGAGACTTGGGAAGATCCCGGTAATTTCAAGATCGGTTGCAGTTGCGGCGCGCCCACAGAGATATTTTGGAGAAGTTTTTGGGTTAGAACTTGGGGATCTGCCCCCGCCTGGGTCGTGTCAGAAGGAGGTGCAGGAGCCGTAGCGGCTGGAATGGCCCGCCCAAAAACTCCGACTAATTGATTCCAATAGCTTTGATTTTGGGCCCATTGTCGGGGAGAATTACCAATCACGATGATGTCACCGGGGTTTTTCTGGGCCTGGCTGGGTAAGGTGAACATTAGGGGTAGGAGTGAACCAACACATAATCCTGAACAGGCAATGGTTTTTATCTGTTTGTGAAGATGCGGCTGAATCCTCATATCCAATCACTCCCAAATGCTGGCTGGTATCTGCGATCTTTACGACAATTTTAACGAGTCAATGCGAAATGCAAATGATCATCTCCAGGCCTGGGGACATTACACCCCTGAATGTGGATCTTTGGCAGCTAGAACTAGGGCAAGTCTCGGTTAGGGGGGACTGGTTATCTGTTTCCGAACAGGCCTGGCTGGAGAAATTGGGGCTTTTCAGTCGGGCTGGCCAGCAATTTTACCAAAGCCGGAGTTTATTACGCTGGGTTCTGAGCCATTATGTTTCTGTCCCACCAACCGGAATTCACCTATGTTTCACTCCCACTGGCAAACCTTATCTAGATCGATGGGCCCATGACCCGGCCTGGCAGTTTAGTTGGAGTCATGCTGGGGCCATTGCGGTGGCAGCAATTACTAGGGATGTTCCGGTGGGGGTAGATATTGAACAGATCAAACCCAGGCCCAGAGCGAGGCAAATTGCCCAACGTTTTTTCTCGCCCACGGCCCAAGCCCACCTTGAGTCCCTGCCCGAACCTGGGTACACCAAAGAATTTTTAAGGGGTTGGACAGGCCTGGAAGCAAAAATCAAAGCGATGGGGGGGCAATTATTTCAGTCGGAGCCTTGTCCCCACCCTAACCAAACCGTGAATTTTACGATTGGGAGTCACTATGTCGGGGCGGTTGTCGCCTTAACAGATCAGCCCGTTTCCCTCAAGGTGATCTGCAAGTTACCCCAATAGGCTGATGATCAGGATCAAGATTTGGGGAGTTCTTTTGCGTCTTTGCCAATCACATCTGCCCAGGCCTGGTCGCCCAAATACTGCTCTAAGCCCTGCAAAATTGCCTTGACCATGCCCGGCCCCTCGTAAACCCAACCCGTATAAACCTGAATTAAACTCGCTCCAGCACAAATTTTTTCCCAGGCCTGGGCCGCATTAAACACCCCACCCACCCCAATAATCGGTAGCGTCCCGCCCGTGTGGCGATAAATGTAGCGAATCATCTCCGTGGACTTTTGCCGTAAAGGTGCGCCACTAATTCCGCCCGCGGCTGTTTCCACAGGTTCTTGGGTCGGGGGGAGCACTTGGGTCTTGAGGCCGTGACGGGAAAGGGTGGTGTTAGTGGCAATAATTCCCGCCAGTTGATAGGCCTGGGCCAATTCTAAAATTTCATCCAACTCATCCCAGGCCAAATCTGGGGCCACCTTAATTAGAAGCGGCTTGTGGAGGCTATTGATGGCTTGCAGTTCAGCTAGGATTGGCTCTAATTGGCTCCGAGATTGCAAGGTTCGCAGGCCGGGGGTGTTGGGGGAGCTGACATTGACAACAAAATAATCTCCCCAAGGCTGTAGCCCCTGAAAACTTTGGACATAATCCTCCACGGCCTGTTCGAGGGGGGTGACTTTTGACTTCCCCAAGTTAATCCCGAGGGGAATTGCCCGCAGGCCTCGTTCTGCCGACTGTGCCAGGGTTTGGGCCATGACTTCCGCCCCCAGGTTATTAAATCCCATCCGATTCAGACCAGCCAGATCCGCCGGGAGCCGAAATAAACGGGGTTTGGGATTTCCCCCTTGGGCCTGCCAAGTGACAGTTCCCACCTCAACAAAGCCAAAGCCCAATTCCTGCCAAAAACTACTGGCCAGGCCGTCCTTATCAAACCCAGGCGCTAAACCCAAGGGATTCGGAAAGCTTAAGCCCCAGAGATTTTGGGATAATTGCGGTGCACAGTACTGATATTGACTCCCACACAGCCGCCGTAACCACTGCCCTTTTTCACCCCAGGCCTCAATTTGCCCACAGGCGCGCACCAGTTGCTGATGAACAGCTTCCGGATCAGCCCGTAACCCTGAGAAAACTAAGGGACGCAGAATGTTGGTATAAAGATTCATGCCTTAGATTTTAGCCCCAGCCCCCCTAATTCGCCGATGATTATGTCTGTTTCACGCCGCGCCGCCTTGGAATTATTAGGGGAGATAAGTCGGTGGGGGGTGACTTACCCGGCCTGGAGGGCTTTTGGCTTAGAACCTGCGCGCCCCATTAATAACCACCAACGCAAAACTATGGAAATTCCCAATACCCCGACCACCGCCCTAGATCGTTTACTTGCTGGTAATCAACGTTTTGTCCACAATAAGTCCCTTCATCCCCATCAAGATGTTCGTCAGCTAGCGATTGTCACGGAGACACAAACTCCCTTTGCCGCTATTCTCAGTTGTGCCGATGCCCGGGTGATTCCGGAAATTATTTTCGATCAAGGAATTGGTGATCTCTTTGTCGTGCGTGTGGCCGGAAATATTGCCATTACTGAAGAAATCGCTAGTGAAGAGTATGCCGTCACAATCCTCAAAACCCCCTTAATTGTTGTTCTCGGCCATGAACGATGTGGGGCTGTTACAGCTACCTTGAGCGGCAAAAACCTACCCGGAGTTATGTCGTCTCTAACTACTGCCATTCAACCCGCAATTGCCCTCGCCCAAACCGAACCTGGTGATCTTTTGGCCAATGCCATTAAAGCCAATGTCCGACTTCAGGTACAGCGGCTAAAAAACTCTCCGGTGCTTGCCGAGGCGATTCGTAAAGAAGCATTAAACATTGTTGGGGCTTATTATGAGTTGGCCAGTGGGGCTGTCCGGCTCTTAGGCTAACCATGTTTGTCACTCGGGCGAATCTAACACATCAGTACCGGGGCCTGGGTGACTCGCTCAATCATTTGCGGCAGGACTAGACCTACCCAATCAATATCCGCTGCGGTGGTTTGTTTACCCAGAGTCAGCCGTAAACTCGATTTAGCCAGCCCATCGTCATAGCCCATTGCTCTTAAAACCGGACTGGGGACGGATTTACCACTGTTACAAGCCGAGCCAGAACTTACGCCAATACCCGCTAAATTCAGTTGACGCACAAGGGTCTTTCCACTCAGCGGTGTTCCATAGGCATCGGCCACTGTAAAGCTCAGGTGGTGGGGCAACCGATAGAGACGATGGCCGGTAGGTTGTAGTTGTGGGCAGGCATAAAGTTGGGCAAAGAGGCGTTCCCGGAGCGTTTGCAAGCGGGCCATTTCCGCCAAGAGTTCTGCTTCAGCCAGTTCAGCCGCAATCCCAAAGCCAGCAATATTGGGTAAGGCCTGTGTCCCAGCCCGTAGCCCCGACTCCTGCATTCCCCCAGCCAGAAAAGGATGTAATTCGACACCCGGCCGAATGTATAATGCCCCAACTCCCTGGGGTCCATAGAGCTTGTGGCTGGAGAGGGAAAGTAAATCAACCCCTAGGGCCTGGACATCAACGGGTAAACGCCCGGCAACCTGTACTGCATCCGTATGAAACAGAGCCTCACGATTACGACAGATTTTCGCCAGTTCCGCAATCGGCTGGAGTGTTCCAACTTCGCTTTGCCCGTAAATGACCGAAACCAACACCGTATTGGCCTGGATAGCCTGATCTAAGTCCCTAGGGTTAACTCGCCCCCAGCGATCCACGGGTAAACGCGTCACCTGCCAGCCTTGAGATTCTAAAAAAGCAATGGGTTGACTGACGGCAGCGTGTTCTACAGAGGAAATAATCAAATGTTGCGGGGACGAGAATTGACGGGCTACCCCGTATATGGCCAGGTTATTGGACTCTGTACCGCCAGATGTAAAAACAATGCCGAGGGGAGAACTGTTGATGAGGCTGGCTACCTGCATCCGGGCCTGTTCTAAGACTGTTGCCGCGCGTTGCCCCCATTCATGCAAGCTGGATGGATTCCCCCAGGCCTGGGTCATGACCCGATTCATGCTGGCCATGGCTTCTGGGCGACAGGGCGTAGTCGCACTGTAGTCTAAATAAATTTGCATAGATTGGCCCAGGTACAGTATCAAAAAACACTCTTAATCCCTATTGTGCCTTGCAGAGATTCTTTCAATCCTCTGTCTTCATAGAATTTTTTCCTACCTGTTTGCTGCCAGAGATAGAAATTATCTTATCCATCCCAATAGAGTCAGGATTTTTACACCGAGGACAGCCGTGGGTTATCTCCCCAACCTGGGCCAGACATGGTCAGTTGTCCCCCAACTGAGATATACAAAGCAACTGCCCGTCATGGTTTCGAGCCTTTTGGTATTTCATTACCTAAGCGAAAAGACGATTAGTTTGAGTTTTTGGTATAAGTTTTTGATGCCCAGGGATGTTATAGTTATATTAACGGGGCGTAGCGCAGCTTGGTAGCGCACCACTTTGGGGTAGTGGGGGTCGTGGGTTCAAATCCCGCCGCTCCGATGGTGGTTCCAGACCTTAACCCACTTCTGGCAAGGGTTTTGAGACTTTCTCGATTAGGTCTTATTTGAGACACCTAGCCATTTCTAGCTAAAAGATACTGTGCAAGGTTAAAACCCTGGCATTTGTGGGCGGTTAATGGCATGGGCATAATGACGGGCTGTGGTTTCCGGGTTGTTGCCCAGGATTTCCACAACCTGGGGGATAGATGCCCCATTTTCTAACAAATGACTCCCCAGGCTGTGTCGCGCAGCATAGGGAACTTGATGTGGGATGCCAGCGGCTTTACAGAGGTCTTTCCAGGTTCGCTGGCTAAAGCAGTGATCGTCAATGACTTTTCCTGTAGCTGTTGTAAAAATCAGGGCATCCTGCGGCTTGTCATTGGAAAAGCGGCCCTGAAACATGGCCAATAAATCAGGATGCAAGTCAATCACTCTAGCTTTACCATTCTTGGTGCTTTTGGCTTGGCGAGTACGGCCGAGACTTTCGCAAATGGTTATAGTTTGACGTTGCCAGTTAATGTGCCGCCATCGCAGTCCAATCGCTTCACTAGGGCGGACTCCCAGATAAAGTAGCACCATGTAGAAGTCATGGTAACTATGCCAACGAGGATGCAACCGTGCAGCATCTAAGAGCTTCCGAGTTTCTTCCCTGGTAAATGGCAGTCGCTTGGGTTTTGGTGCGTGCGATACCTTCAATCGTTCGATTGACTCAAAGTGATTGCTAGACCAGTGTTCCTCTGCTACAGCCCAGGCCCCAAAGGTTTTGAGCAGTGAGAGATTCTGGTTTGCAATCAAAGCCGATTGTCGAGACCGGAGCAAATCTACAAATGCACGGGCCTGGGATTCATCCTCAATGTTGGACTTAAACCGCTTTAGGTTGCTGAGGATGGGGCGGTAACGGCTTTCAATGGCCTGGGGGGACACTTGGGTTTGTCGAGATTCAATGAACCGCTCAAATAAGTGGACGGTAGTTAATGCTTCCCTAACAGGTTTGGGCTTGTATTTAGCGAGCGTTGGATCGTAATGGCCGCTGTGCAAGTCGCACTCAATTTCTCCGGCTTTACGCTTGGCGATACTGCGATTCAAAGGGGTATCTGCCATGCCCAAGGACAAACATTTGTCTTTACCCTGATGTGTCCATCACAGTTGTAGTAAGCCATTGCGGGTGTGGATATGAACACCACCACGTTTATTTTTCATCGTCACTCCAAAGGGTTGTTGATTCGGCAAGTTTATTAAGAGTGGTCGGATCGGATGAGCCATGAGCCAAAACGACTCTGACTTCCTCAAGAATTTTCTGCATCCGGTCTTGGCGGGCCTGGTCGGTTTGAAGTTGCTCAATTTTTGAAGCTAAACCAAAGGCTTCCAATGTTTTGAATACATCAAACTCGGTGGACGGAATGGCTTTTTGTCCAATTTCCAATAGCCGATGGATGGCGGCAGCACTAGACTCGGTTTCAAACTCCACAGCCTGGTGAGGCTCATCTTCAATTAATGTCTCAACCTCCTTTTAAATCTGATCCTCAATTAACGTCCTCAAAGCTTCTCTAATACCATCCATTAGTTGCTTAATACGTTGTTGTCGCCTGGCTTGTTGGGCGGCGAAATTCAGCGGCTTGGAGCATTAAACACTGTTCAACGTGCATTTTCAGCAGGTCATCACTCGATAAAGTCCCGGTTGCCTCAGCGGAGTGAAGCCGCAACAGATCGCCAGGGACAATTTCAAAGAATTTACAAATCTTTTCAATTACACCAGCGTCAATTCGGTCGTAATCATTCCGAGCAATCCGATGAACCGTGGTGTAAGCGACTCCGGTCGCTTCAGCCAATTTTCTCAAACTAACCTTTTTTGATTTCGCTATCAAATCTAGCGTGCAGTAAAAATCTCTCATTGCGACTATAGCTATATAGCAGTGCTAAGTTAGAACAGAACAAGGTGAGTATTTATCAATTTTAGGAAA
>NZ_JAVMIP010000032.1 GCF_031729055.1 Pseudocalidococcus azoricus BACA0444
CGCTTTGACACAGCTTCAGAAAAAGTGTACCAACTTAGCGAGGAATATGCTGTAACTACTATCGGTCTTGCGGCAAATCTTTTCTTTAATTACTGCCCATTAGCCCGAATGATGTATCTTTTACCCTGGAATAGGGAAGAACCATTTTCTTTTAAACTCGTTCTACGCGTTTTCCTTTCGCCTCCAGTTAGTGGGAAATTCAAACCATATTCCTCAGTGGCATAACGAAGAGGGATGGGCTATTGAATATAATCCAAATAGGGTGCAATTATCGCGTCACCCAGATTGTTCTGAGAGAGTAAATATCTTAAAAAGAGTGCTCATTAAGCATTGTCCTTATCTAACCCTAAATGAGTAACGCTATAGTGAGTTACTGGACTGACAGAATCCTGTATTGATACCAGCTATTCCTTTTATTTATTCCCACTCCAAAGTTTGCTTAAGAGAAATCTAAACAGGAGCCAGGCCAAGGGATGTTTCCAGTTTCTCAATGACTAAATCGGCAATGGCTTGGGTACGATAACGGCAGGCCAGGGTTTCGGTGGAATTAAAGGTGCCGTTTTCCCAATATTTATTACTGCCCGCTCCACCCCCACACAGGCCAAAATAATCACAAGTGGCTCGACATTGGGCCACCCCGGCCTGCATATCCCCATAAATCTGTTGAAACTTAGGGGTCTGACAAACATCTACTAAACGATCAGTCAGAACATTACCCAAAATAAAGTCACCATAGCGTTCTGTTTTGACCGATAGTAACTCTGGATCAAAGGTGGAAAAGTTCCCTTGATAATCCACATTCAGAATCACAAAGGGGTAATTCATATCGGTTTGTGTGAGGCGGTCATTGGTATAGATCAAATTGCACATGGACTCAAATTCCCGCACCCGAAAATTCCCTTGACTGGCGGTGACTAACTCCCAAAACCGCTCCATAAATTGCCGATAGCGTAGTTCCATGCCGGTTTTATCCAGGGATGAGCGTTCATGCACCCCCTCGGTTTCTTCCATATTGAAGCCCACATCCCGCAACTGATGCTGGTCAAAAAATTCATAAATTTCATCAGGATAATCTAGGGAGTCTGCGGTTAAAACGGCAATCACGGAGGGATAAATATCATGGTCATGGAGGCATTGAATTCCCCGCATCACCCCTTGATGACTCCCCAGGCCAGTGCGGGTTTGGCGATGGGCATCATGGAGAAAGGCTGGCCCGTCAATGCTCACCCCCACATGAACCGGATAATCCTGAAATAGTTGACACCAGGCCGGGTTGATTAAAAGTCCATTGGTTTGAAAGGAAATATCAAACGTAATCCCCTGCTCGTTAAATTCATCACTTGTGGCCTGGATCAAGTCAAAGGCCTGGCGATAGTAATCCACCGGGACAGATAAAGGTTCCCCAGCGTGCCAACAAATGGTGAAATGCTCACGGGCAAAGGGGCTAGTAAAGATACGCTCAAAAATTGGCCGAATTAAATCCAAGTCCAGGCGATTGTGGAGGTGACGATTGGGCAGATAACAATAATCACAATCCAGATTACAAAAGGAAGTCGGCTGCAGCACCAATAACCGTAAGGGGCCAAAGTTGGGCACATCTGCCTCGCCACCTTGGCTCAACTCTGACTGGGTTGGCATCTCGGCCTGGGGAATCTCTTCCAATTGGGTCATTTCCCCCCCCTACCAATTCCAAAAACTACCACCATCGCCCCAACCATTGCGCCAGGGATTATTCCAATTCGCAAAAGCACCGCCACCTCTGCCATTAGCCCAGCCCGGCCCACTGGTATTCACAAAAGTCCCCCGTCCTCCGTTGGCCCAGCCTGGCCCCCTAGTGTTCACAAAACCACCCCCACCCCGGACATTATTCCCCCAGCCACTATTGCGCGAATTTACCCAGCCGCCGCGATTATTGACATTTCCAAACCCCCGCGCTAACCAGAGATAATCCTCTAAACCCATAGGAACTGCCTGCGGAGTTTCCGTCCATTGGGCCGCATTCATCTGGAGCTGGTTGGAGATGCGCGACAGGCGAGTTTCGACGGGATTATTTGATTGGTTGTGATTGCTCTGAGGCCCATAGTCTGCCTTAGCCGCCGCTGGGGAGGGAGTCAGGGTTGCCAGGGCTAAAACAAATGCGGCCCAACTGAGGTGTGGAGAGTCAGCCATGAGTTAATTCCTAATTTAACGCTACTTAGCTTTAATACCGATTGAGAAATCCGCCCCCATCCGCCCAAGCATTCCGCCAAGGATTAGCATTATTGACAAAGGCGCCCCCACTACTTCCGTTCACCCAACCCGGCCCCCTTGAATTTCCAAAGGCTCCTCCCCCGGCCGTATTGGCCCAGCCCGGCCCCCGAGTATTCGCAAAACCTCCACCACCGTTGTGAGCATTAGCAAACCCCCCTCCGGCTCCACTGCTGCCTTCACCCCCATTGAGTCCGGTCATCGGAATTTGTTCTGGAGATAAACGAACTTCTGTGGCTTTTAGGGTGTTGGTGATCCGGCTAAGGCGATGTTCAATTGGGTTAGCAATAAGAGAGGCAGAATCCGGGGCCTGGGATAATTCCGCCAAAACAGGAGGACTGGTTAACGCCGCCAAAGTCATGACAAAGGCCGTCCAACTGAGGGAATTTGCGGGAGTCATCAGGGTTTCTCCTGTTTTCTGACGGTGGATGAAGCTCTTGCCCTATGCTATCCCATCCCTCCAACAGCCATCGAGATTGCGCGGAAATTTTCACGCCCGCCCAGGCCACACTCCGATTATTTGATTACAACGGATAATGCCGAAATCGCCTCCAACAGCCCCCGCGCCTTATTGAGGGTTTCTTGATATTCCTTTTCTGGTTCTGAGTCTGCGACAATCCCTGCCCCGGCCTGGACAGAAACTTGTTGTTGCCCATGACCCAGGCCCCGCACAACCATCGTCCGAATCGTAATTGCCGTATTCAACTGCCCCTCAAAGTCGTAATAGCCATAGGCCCCGGAATACAGCCCCCGCCGACAACCCTCCAACTCATGAATAATTTCCATAGCTCGAATTTTTGGCGCGCCGCTCACCGTTCCGGCTGGAAAACAAGCTTGGAGCAGATCCCAGGCCGTCTTGTCTTGGGCCAATTCCCCAATCACGTTACTGACGATATGCATGACATGGGAATAGCGTTCAATCACCATCAATTCCGCCACCTTGACCGTCCCTTGGGTGCAGACCCGGCCTAAATCATTTCGCCCCAAATCCACCAACATGACGTGTTCAGCAATTTCTTTCGGATCCGCCAACAGATCCTCCGCCAGGGCTTGGTCTTCCGAGGGGGTCTGGCCGCGGGGGCGTGTGCCGGCAATGGGGCGAACGGTGGCCTGGAGTTGACCGGGGTGTTCGGGAGAATGTTCGGCCTTAACCATGACCTCAGGACTGGAACCAATCAACTGCCAATCCCCAAACTGAAAATAGGCCATGTAGGGGGAAGGATTAATTAGGCGTAGTGACCGATATAAGCCAAAAGGATCGCCCCTGTAGGTCGTGGTTAGCCGTTGGGAGAGCACCACTTGGAAAATGTCACCGGCCCGAATATAGTCTTTGGCCGTTTCAACATTTTGGCAAAACTCGGCGGGGCTGACATTGCTGGTAAAGCTGGGGGTGAGTTTCTCCGGTTGCCAGGCCAGGAGCGTATCTTGGGTTGCTAGGGGGGTTTGCAATTTTTCGGTCAGGTGTTCTAAACGGCGACAGGCCTGGTCATAGGCGGTTTGCACATCCGGGGCCTGGCGTAAATCCCCATAGACAATCCCCCAAATCTTGCGCTTGACCTGATCAAAAATTAGGAGTTGATCCACCTGCATCCACAGGCCATCGGGTAAATCATCGGTTCCGCCTGGATAAATCGGCACACGGGGTTCAATCCAATGAATCAACTCATAGCCCCAGGCCCCAAATAGGCCGCCAATCCCCAGGGGCAGTTCTGGTAACTTGACCGGATGGTAGGGAGCCAGGCACTGGGACAAAATTTCAAAGGGATTGCCGTAAAACGTCTCAACACTGCCATTTCGATGGGTGCGGGTTGTCTTTGTCCCCCGTGTTTCCAAGACCCAAAGGGGATCGCAGCCCAAAAGACTATAGCGGCCCAGATGCTCGCCCCCTTCCACAGACTCCAGCAGGAAACTATAGGGTTGGCCGGCACAGACCCGATACCAGGCCGAGACTGGGGTTTCTAGATCTGCAATCCACTCTCGATAGACCGGAATAAAGTTCCCTTGGGCGGCAAGCTGCTGAAACTGACTAAAGGTTGGAAAAATCATGGGATAGCCCAGATGTGGGGACAAGAGCTTCGGTTAAGTGCGCTGTTCTCGTATCTTGCCGTAGTCATGGGGACGGTCGCAATCTCAACAGATGCCCGAATTAGGTCGCTGAAGTTCTAGGGGTCGGTGCTGGTGTGGCAAAATAAAGATTCCTTCAGTATTGCCTATATGTTTGATGCCTTAGCGGATCGTCTGGAGTCGGCCTGGAAATCCTTACGGGGTCAGGACAAAATTAGCGAGACGAATATTCAGGATGCTCTCCGGGAAGTGCGGCGGGCCTTGCTGGAAGCGGATGTTAACTTGCAGGTTGTTAAAACCTTTATTGAAGAGGTACGCCAACGGGCCTTAGGAGCCGAGGTTGTGGCCGGAGTCCGCCCGGATCAGCAGTTTATCAAGATTGTTTACGATGAACTGGTCGCAGTAATGGGTGAAAGTAATATCCCCCTTGCCCAGGCCAGTCAGGCTCCTACGGTCATTCTCATGGCCGGGTTACAGGGGGCCGGAAAAACCACCGCCACCGCCAAACTCGCCCTCCATTTACGGAAAGAAAACCGCACAACCCTCCTAGTCGCCACCGATATTTATCGCCCTGCCGCCATTGACCAGCTTTTAACGCTTGGAAAACAAATCAATGTGCCGGTGTTTGAGTTAGGGACAGAGGTTAATCCGGTGGAAATTGCCCGCCAAGGGATTGCCAAGGGTCGGGAATTAGGCGTTGATACCGTCATTGTGGATACGGCCGGGCGGTTACAAATTGATGCCGATATGATGGCGGAGTTGGGGGACATTAAAAAAGCCGTTACCCCCGATGAAGTCCTCCTAGTTGTGGATGCCATGACTGGCCAAGAGGCGGCTAACCTGACCCAAGCCTTCCATGAACAAATTGGCATTACGGGGGCGATTCTCACCAAAATGGATGGGGATACCCGCGGTGGGGCGGCCCTGTCAGTGCGACAAATTTCCGGGCAGCCGATTAAGTTCATTGGAGTCGGCGAAAAAGTCGAAGCCCTCCAGCCCTTTTATCCGGATCGCCTCGCCTCACGGATTTTGGGGATGGGGGATGTGCTTACCCTGGTGGAAAAAGCCCAGGAAGAAGTGGACTTGGCCGATGCCGAGAACATGACTCGGAAAATTCTCGAAGCTCAATTCGACTTTAATGACTTCCTCAAGCAAACCCGCCTCCTGAAAAATATGGGGTCTTTGGGCGGGATTATGAAACTGATTCCGGGGATGGGCAAAATCTCTAACGAACAACTCGAGCAAGGGGAATCCCAACTCAAGCGGGCGGAATCCATGATTAACTCCATGACGCGGGAGGAACGGCAAAATCCGCAACTGTTGGCCAGCTCTCCCAGTCGCAAAAAACGGGTCGCCCAAGGGTCAGGTCATCAATTAGAAGATGTGGCCAAGCTCGTCTCAGACTTTCAACGGATGCGCTCAATGATGCAGCAAATGGGCCAAGGGGGGATGCCGGGAATGCCAGGCCTGGGGGGCTTAGGAAATCCCTTTGGGGGTGGGGGAATGCCAATGCCAGGCCAGGGTGGATATCCAGGTGGACGACCAGGAGCAGCCAAGAAACCCAAAAAGCAGAAGAAACGCAAAGGCTTTGGCGTACTCTAGCTGAGGCAAGTCCGATAGCCACACAGTTAAAACGAAACTTGATCCTTAATTCGCTCTAGCATTTTGGGGCCAATCCCTGGCACAGCATCGAGATCCTCCAGGGAAGTAAAGGGGTGACTGGCGCGGGTCTTAACAATTGCCGCGGCAACCTTGGGGCCAACTCCAGGTAGGGCGGTTAACTCAGCTTCAGATGCCCTATTGACGTTAATCTTGGCTCCACTGGGACTAGAACTGGCGGTATTGGGACGACTCCTTGAAGAGGAATTAGCCGCAGTTGTCGGCCGAGTTGAAGGGTTGGCAGAAGGGCTAGGTTCCCCGGTAGCGGTCGGATCGTCTTCGTTGGCAGTGGTGCTCCGGGCGCGACTTGTGACAGGGGCCGCATCTCGAGTTGCGATTTTTCCACCACAATCTCCTAACTGCTGGGCAATTTTGGTTTTAATCCGCTCCGGTAAGCCCAGCTTGGCATTGGCATAGAGTCGCTCAAATTCCCGGACATAATGAGCCGCTACAGTTGGGTGATGCACCACCAGCAGATATTCGTCATTGCCTCGGTTTGCCGCTTCTGACCAGTTGTGCGACCCCATAATCACCGTTTGGCCATCAATGACCCCGTATTTGTGGTGCAGCTTGTCCCCCTTGGGAAGGTCAGGAGTCCCGACTGTTTGAATTGGGTTAGTCCAAGGCCGGTTGCCCGCTTCGTAGTAACATTTTCCCCGCCGAGCCTGCCCCGTATTGGCCATCGCCACACCGAGCATATCCAGAGCTTCACTAAAATCACGATAAATAAACCCCGGATCCACCAATGTCCGAATCGCAATCCCGTTATTATGTTTCGTTTCCAGGGTGTTCACTAATTGCTGATCGGAAAAAACAAACAGGGCCATATCAATGGATTTGCGAGCCGTGGTAAAGACATGGTTGATCAGGCCATTGGTGGTGTCTTCCCAAGGAATTCGCCGAGAGGTGGGGGAGAATTTGACATCCACAGTAGCATCGCCAATTTGCACACGCCGAGTTGGCCGAAAGGGTTTTTGGACTCCAAACAAACTATCGGGTTTCCCCCCCGGCCCATCTCCCCACATGATGTTAAATTCCTCGATAAATAAGGCCGCTAATTGGGGACTGGCAATATCCAACAACGAATTGGCATTCCCGCGGGTATCCGGCGCGCCAATATCCCCGTGAACATCGCTGAGAGTAAAGTTGGCCGTGGTTGCAATGACTTGTTGCCCATCAATAACAATAAATTTGTGGTGCATGAGCATACTGCCTGCCGAGCCATCCGCCGTGTCATCCAGCCAAGGAACTCCGGCCTGGTTCAGAATCGTAATCGCATCCCGTGCGGCGATCTCTGTTGGGGAAGCCCGCCCGTCACCATTGGTATCAGTTAAATTCAGCCAATCTTGATAGCGTTCTTTCATCCGGGGGGCTAAACTATCCAATTCTGCTTGGCTGTAGCTGGCCCAGGTGCGGGTGTAGGTATTTTCCAAAATGACACGGACATTGACCCCGGCTTTTTTGCGTTCGGCGAGGGCCTGGGCCAGGAGAGGTAAACGAAATTCCTGCACCGCAAAGTCAATCGAAAATTTTGCCCCTTTAATCCCCTCAATCATGATCTGTTCAAAGTTTTCGCCTTCCCGCGTCATGTCCCGATAGGGTTCGGTGTAGGTCAAGGCCTGGTCGTGGTTCATGTGGGCCTTGATGTAGGGATGTTGTGGTAAGGGTGAAAGACCCCCAATCTTGAGTTCTCCCCGCTGGCACTGAGTTACACCAATCAGAGCAATTAACAGGCCAATGAAAAATAGGATTCCATAGCGCCAATGTTTACGCAGGAACTTGACAACGTTTTGGGGAGGGGTAAACATAACTCCAGGCCTGGGTAGCAATAACTAAAAACGGCAGCAGGCAAGACTATGGGATGAAGTGGGATAAAATATTATCGAAATCAGAAAATCTGTGTTTAAAGTTATGCCAACTATAGGTGAACTTCGTAAAGTTGACGTTAAGGGTGGGTGGACATGAGTGAAATTCCCCAATACTTTGTTGAAGTAACCTTTACGGATGCAGATGAGGTGGTTTGGGATCATCTCACCCGGAGTCTCGGCTTAGTGGAATGTTATACCCAACCCCAGGCCATTGCCGTTGCCCAATTTTTTGCTGACCATCCTCTGGTTGAATTAGCGACTGTCTTAGTGGAAACTGAATCGGAAGCCCCCCGCCCCATTTGGTCATCAGATGCTCGCACCCGGCAAAAATATCAACACGCCGAACGCCAACGCCAAGAAGCCATCGAAATTCTGGGTGATGATTCCCAGTCCTTTCAAGAATGGTTAGTCCGGGAGGATGAAGGAGATGAATATTAAAGATTGGGGAGAATGATGTCCTCAGGCCGACTGACAAAAAAAGCAATCCCCGCCGAGAAACGGTTGGTTTTACATGGGGTGAGTTGGCTGACCGCTGACCTATCAAGCCCTCCTGGCGGAAATTCTTGAGCAACAATATCCCCGCATCGCGTACGACAACGGACAGTTAGAGATTATGGTGCCTTTGCCAGAACATGGGTCTTATCAGTGATTAATCAAGGGAAACAGGGAATAAACAGGGTGACTCAAACCGGCCCTCACCCTCAGTTTCTTAGCGTTACCCAGTTAAGACAAATAGAACCAGCGAAAATGAGCGAATTAAGGGTTTTATGACTAGCCCAGGCCAGTCTGAGTAACGCCATTTTCTCAGTCACAACAGGCTCAAACCCCCCCGACATTCGGAATGGTAATCCCTGGCAAGCTATTGAGTTGACTATCCGTTAAGGGATTGCCGCCAAACTGTTGATACATCCGCGCCAGAGCACCTGTTAAACCCGCGTTGTAGTCTAAGGCCACCTCATTAGCCACATAGTCATTGCGTTGATCTTGATAGGCAAAATCATTGGCAGAGGTCGGGCCACCCACTAAAGCACCGTAAAGAATATGGCGATTGGGAAGAGGATCATTAATGTTAGTCACTCCTGATGCGCCGCGATGATGGGGATTGAGGGCGTAATTTGTCCCAAAGCCAACCATATAGCTAAAGTTGCGGGGGTTGTCACCGAGGAGATAATCAATCTGGCTCTTGGCTAAGTTGGCGTAGCGGCCATTTTTGTCATTGACGGTATCCGCATAAATACCCGCCAGCATTGCCGTATTGGCCGCATAGCGATTGGACCCCCATTGGGTGAGCCAGGCCAGGCCCCCGGATGTATAGGAAATGCCGTTACCCGTGCGATCTGACCAATAATCCAGCCAGTTTTCCACATCGGTTTTGTAACGAGCTTTACCCGTTTCTTGGGCCAGTAATACCCCCACGCCGTAGGACTTATCGTCCCAGTTCTGCGTCCAACCCCGCCCGATGCCATTATAAAGACCCTCGGCTTTGGTTAGATAGCTCGTGTTGCCCGTTGCTTTGTAGAGCCAAGTTGCCCCCCAGGCCAGTTCATCATTAAAACCGCTCCAAGAGTTGTAATAGTTTTGAATTTCAGGAATGCTATCGGAATATTTACCCCGATATTTATCGGCAAAGTCATAGAGTTGGATCGCATTTTGGAGCAGAAGATTGGCGTACTGGGGATTGGAGGCCTTAAATAACATCGAGGCAGCGGCCAAGGTAGCAGCGGATTCCCCGGCCAAGTCTGAGCCTGGTTTTTGCCGATCAATCTTAAAGGTGGGCCGGGCCATGGTCATATTTTCCGGCGCACCCCAAAAGGCATGATCCAAAGACGGCAAACCCACCTGGCCCCAAAAGGCTTTTGTCCCTTGGCTGTCGGTTTCATGGGCCTTCAGGATATAATCGGTCCCCCATTTGATTGTGCTGAGGAGTTCATCTAATTGCCCGCTCCGAGTGTAGGCCTGGTTATATTGCAGTCCCCCCCAGGCCAACATGGTCATCGAAGCCGCCATTGGCAGGCCAAATTTGCCATGATCCCCGGCATCGTAATAGCCACCCGTTAAATCCCGCCCGACATCTTTACCGTCATTTAGGGCCGAATTCCGCCGCCAGTCAATCCGATTTGTCGGAGGTAAGGCCCCAGAGCGATTGGCCTCATAGAACAGAAATGATTTTTGTAAGGCCTCCCCATAGTTGAATTTTGCCACCGGAACTTCATTGCTAATAATCGTCCCCGTGCCAGTGGCTTTGGCCAGGGTGGCTTGGGTTGGGTTACTCAGGACAAGGCGAAAGGTTTCCGGGTACTCCAGCAGCGTGTCATCAATGATTGGGATGGCGATGGTTTTGCTGGTTTCGCCGGGGGCAAAGGTGAGGGTTCCGGTGCGGCTGGTAAAGTCTTGGCCGGCGGTGGCAGTTCCCGATTGGGTACCATAGTTAACGGTGATGCTGTTACTGCTGGCCTGGGAGAGGTTAACCGTAAAAACAGCATTGGCATTGAGGCCTTCTGTAACGGTTAGATCGTTGATTGTCAGTGTGGGCAGGGAAGGCGGGGGCTGAATAGAATTACCGTTAAAGACCAGGTTGCTGGGGGGCGTGGTGACATTGTTGGGGTTGTTGCCATTGAAGCCAAAGGAAATAGTTTGGTTGGGGTTGAGGGTGCCATTAAAGCTGGCATTTTTAATCGTATAGGTATTGCCCTGACGACTGACAATGTCCGCATTCCAAATATTGGTGATCGTAAAGGGGGCATCAAATTTCAATGTCCAACCATTAACGGTTTGGGTGGCTCGATTGGTGATGCTAAAGTTTCCGGTAAACCCTGATTGCCAATCACTGATGATATTAAATGTCACGGCTTGGTTTGCTGGCGGTGGCGGGGCGACATCATTATCGAGAATTGTGGCTGTGCCAGTGGCTTTAGCAATTGTGGCCTGTTGGGCATTAGTGAGGCGAATTGTAAAGGTTTCGTTGCTTTCTACTAATGTATCGTTCAGGATTGGAACACTGATGGTTTTGGCGCGTTCTCCTGGATTGAAGGTGAGGGTTCCGGTGCGGCTAGTGTAGTCTTGACCCGCAATCGCTGTTCCGTTGGCGGTGGCAAAACTAACCGTAATTGGAGTGCTGCTGGCCTGGGAAAGACTAACCGTAAACAGCCCATTGCCCTTATCTTCACCCACTGAAATATCATTAATAGTCAGGGTTGGTAGAGGTGGTGGTGCTGCAATATCGTTATCAATAATGGTGGCCGTGCCAGTGGCTTTAGCAATTGTGGCCTGTTGAGGATTTGTCAGGCGAACGGTAAAGGTTTCGTTGCTTTCAACTAGGGTGTCGTTAAGGATGGGAATACTGATGGTTTTAGCGCGTTCCCCTGGATTGAAGGTGAGGGTTCCGGTGCGGCTAGTGTAGTCTTGACCCGCAATCGCTGTTCCGTTGGCGGTGGCAAAACTAACCGTAATTGGGGTGCTGCTGGCCTGGGAGAGATTAACTGTAAAAACCGCATTTCCCTGAGCTTCCCCAATGGATAAGTCATTGATACTGAGAGTTGGTAACGGTGCAGGGGTGGGGGTGGTTGTGGTCGTTAGGTTGAGATTAGTCACCGGGGGCGGAGTTGTTCCGGTATAGCTAGCCGTAAAGCCGACATTCACCACCTGGCCTGGGGCAATGGTTTGATTCCACTCGGCAAAGCGAATGGTGTAGCGGTTGCCTTGGCGACTGACAATTTCAGCATTCCAGATGTTGGTAATGTTAAAGCTGGCCTCAAATGTGACTGTCCAGCCCTTTAAGGTTTGAGTTGGACTCCCGACAGCTAATTTTCCATTGAAGCCATTTTGCCAAGTTTCCGTAACACTATAGAGAACATTACTCATCATTCAATCCCATGCCAAAGATAGCGACATAGAAAAGCTCTATGCGCGGTGATTAGTGATCAAAATTAACCCAATTTTCTACAGGATCATCAACATTGCATCGGCCAATTTCGATGCTAGGGAAAGGCCAAAAGGATTTTTTTCAGGCATTTTATTTTGAGAACTGTAGCTCTGACGGATATCCATTAACAAAGTTCCAGCCTGAAACAGTTTTTTTCAAGTTTTCTATTGCCGGGATCTGCTGTCGCCGATTAGGTACCTGAATTGGGCTTGGCAATTGCAGCTTGGAGGTCAAAGGATTATGCCTGGGGATTGGAGTTGGGGGAAGCCAGCAGCTATCCTTTTTTCCTAAACTTAATCAGTGGATGCAGCACAATTGAGGGTCTCCTAAAAGCAAGCCATGATTAAACTCAAGGGATGGCAGATTGGCGTGTTGGCCTTACCGATAGTGGCGGTGGGGGGCCTGGTGACGACGGCTGCCCTGATCCAAATTCATGCTTGGGGCCTGGATTGGCTGTGGGCGGTGGTGATTGTCATGCTCTTGGCCTGGCGGTTGCTCCTGTTGCGTTGGTTAGCTCCATCGGCGGAAACAGAACTTCTCACGGCTGATTTTTCCCCCCAGGCCCTTGGTCAATCCCCCGCCACCTCTGAACAAGATCAACAGGCCCAGGCCCGGATTCAAACCCTCCTCCAAACTGCCCGTCAGGATCCACCCCCTTGGGATAACTGGCCCCTCTTTTGGCAACGGATGCAGGCATTACTGACAGAAGTGGCTTTGATCTATAACCCGACTGTCAAGCGGCCCTTGCTACATATCTATGTCCCCCAGGCCTATCGGTTGATGCGCGACACCGTGGAGGATGTGGATCGCTGGATGATGACCTTGGGGCCGGTTCTGAATCGAGTCACCGTTGGACAAGCGATTCAAGCCTATGAACTCTATGAAAAATTGGCTCCGGCGGCGCGGTGGGGACTCCAGGCCTGGAACTGGGTGCAATGGATTACCAATCCGGCAGTGGCGGTGACCAAAGTTGCGACCCAAGGCAGTCAAACCAAAGCTAATCAGGAACTCTTAGCCAACCTGGGGCAACTGTTACGGGAGCAAACCCTCCGGGCCTTGGGAGTGCGGGCCATGGCTTTATATGGCAGTAAAACGGTGTTACCGACCTTGACCGAGCCGACCCTAGAGATCAAAACTCCCCAAACCGAAACCCTGGCGGACATTCTCACCCAGGCCAGTGACCTGAACACCCCCCCCGCCACCCCCCTGAATCTTTTAATTGCCGGACGGACAGGAGCCGGAAAAAGTAGCCTGATTAACACCCTCTTCACCACCCCCCAAACCCAAACCAATGTCTTACCCAATACCGCCGAGCTAAGCAGTTATCGCTGGCAAAATCCCCAAGGTGAGGATCTGATTCTCTGGGATAGCCCTGGCTACGAACAAATTAACCGTCCCGACTACCAGGCCCAGGTGGTTAAGGCCCTCCAGCAAACCGATGTCCTGATTTTGGTGACACCCGCCCTCGACCCCGCCTTGCAAATGGATCTGAAGTTTTTGACCCAGGTTAACGCGGCCACCCCAGACATCCCGATCCTAATTTTGGTTTCCCAGGTTGATAAACTCCGCCCAATCCGGGAATGGCAGCCCCCCTATGATTGGCAATATGGCCAGCGTCCCAAGGAGTCGGCTATGCGGGAAGCCCTGAGTTACCGCCGCGACCATTTCCAGGCCTATACGACCCATTTACTCCCGATGGTCATGGCTGATCCGAGTCGCGACCGCCCGGCCTGGGGGGAGATGGAACTGATTGAAACCCTCTTGGGACTGATTGATCCGGCTCAACAGGCCCGCTTGGGACGATGTTTGAAAAATCGCGATCTGCGAGTAGCGGCGGCACGGCAAATTATTGATCGCTATGCCCTGATTATGGGGTCGGCCCAAGGGATCACCAGTGTATTGAAAGGCCCGTTGCTGCAATTTATCTCCACCTTTTTAACCGGTTCTCCCGCTGCGGCTTGGGTTTTAGCCGAAAAACTTCCCTTGGAAAAATCCCCAGTGATTCTTGCCAAAGTCCAAATGGCAGTGGAATTATTTAGTCTTTTGGGAGATACCCGCAGTGTTAATAACTTTAACTTGGCCCAAATTTGGCCCCTGCTGTTGTTTGCTGAGGGGTCTCTCGCCGCACAGGCCTGGGCTTTAGGGCAAACCCTAGTGGAGTATTGGTCAATGAATGGGAATAGCGATACCGCCACCGGGTCTGTGAACCTCGAACCACGATACCGCTACTTCTTAGAAAAACAAATTTAACTCAGTTCAATAATGGCAAGTCGAAGGCCACTCCATCAGCTAGGGCTGGGGCTAGGGCTAGCGGGAGATTCTGTTGGGGCCGGGGTACTACCACCACCACAGGCAACCAAAGCGGTACTGGAAAGACCTAGGAGTAAAGCCAAGGCTAAGAGTTTGACAGTCGTTTTCATAGAGCTTAGAAATCCTCAATATTAATAATTCGAGTCAAATCTATTCATACCAAGAGAATCTGGACTTGACAAGATCACCACAAAAACGAAGTTAAGGAGAATTGCCCACCTCCAGAAAATTTTTGACAGCTAGGGTGAAGGCGGCCGTAGATTCGTAGGGTAAAACATTCCGTCCGGCTATCTCCACTCCTTGGGCCTGGGGCAGAGTTTCCAGATAGGGGGTCATCCGGTTAGTAGCGGGACGATTGCGGGCCTCGCGACTAATACTCGAAGCCTGATCGCCCATAACAATCAAGATCGGGGCCTGAATTTGAGCCAGGAGCGGCTGATAATCTTTCCGCCAAAACCCCGATAAGAAAGAATAGACGGCATGACGGGTTTCTAAGGACTGACACCCTTGGGCTAAGAGGTCTAACCACTCTTGATCCACATCTTCGGGATGGGCAAACAGTTGCTTGATGGAAAAATCTCGTAAAAAGGCTTCGCTGCGGGCATAGAGATAAAACCCCCACCCCAAGGGCGAATCAAATAGGTTCCAACTGGCTTGCTGCGGCCAGGCTTCTTTAGCGGCACTGATCAAACTCCAGGCCGGGGGGCCACTCCAAACCATTGCCTCTACCCATTGGGGATATTTGACCGCCAACTCCACCGCCACAGGCATTAACGCCCCTTGGACAACCAGCACCGCCGGCCGTTTAACAATCACCTCCAAAAACTGTCCCAACTGATCCGCCCAATCCTCTGGGTAAAAGGCCACATGGGGTAAATCACCATCGCCGCAGCCGAGTAAATCTGGGTTATAAATCGCTGCCTTCCCCCCCATCCCAAACCAGGCCTGGCAAAACCGCCCCCAAAACCGCCGCGATAAGCCGACTCCAATGGGATGAATTAAGACTAAGGGGGCCGGGTCAACACCACTTTGCGCCGGGTAATGCTGATAGACGCATTGATAGGTTTGCCAACGGTAGGCCTGGAGGGGAGGAGAGGCAATCATAAATGGGTTAACCTAACACGCACAGTTTCCAGCCTAACCGTTGGTCGCGTCTTTAGGAATTCACTTGCTGGGCCTGGAGGTAGGCTTGCATCACCCGGACTTGATGGTGATCGGGATGGGCATAACTGTGACAGCGTTTGACTTCAGCAATGGCCGCCTCCAAGGGGAGATTCTGGCTCTGAGTCAGGTACAAGGCACAGACGGAAGCTGAACGCCCCACCCCGGCTAAACAATGGACATAGACCGTATGCCGCTTTTTGAACCACTGCTGGAGAATTGCCATGGCCTGGGCAAACTGTTCAACGTCCGGCACTCCCCCTTTAAACCCATCGGGAATCGGCATGCGTTGCCAAAGAAAATTACTGCTCAAGTCTTTCGGTAGCTCAATTTCCGTGGCTTCTGTCAAGGTTAAAACCGCTGTAATCCCAACTCGGCGTAAATAGAATGTGGATGCACTGGCATTGGGAACAGAACCAACTGCTAATTGATCCGGTAATATCCAGGAAAATCGCTCGGGCATAATAAGGGACACCTTATAAAGCAACGACAAGCACAGCCACTCAGTCTGAGAGTCTGACCGATCTGGGATGGGTTCTGGATACGCTCAAAACTCAGTCAATGTCAGGCAATGCAGTCGGGGAAAGTGTGCGTTTAGATACCGATCATAGTTCATCAGTACCGAGGGGGCTGTATCTCCTGCCTAAGAAATCTAGCTGGAGTCTATAGAAGATAATTTATGATGCTTTAACCATCCCGACAATCTCTGGATTGAACCCGGCCGGGAATTTAGTACGCTCATCATAGCGGGCATTGCGGCGGTCGGCTCCACTCAGGTTGGCCTGGGTTAAATTCGCGCCACAGAAGTTACAGGAGTGAATATCCGCCATAGATAGATTGGCACCCTGGAGATTGGCATCGGCAAAATTTGCCCCCTGTAAGTCCGTTAAGCGAAAGTTGGCCTGGCTCAAGTTACTACCTTGGAAGTTGGCCTGGTTGAGTTCCTGGGCCTGGCAGTCAATTCCAGTCAGGTTAAGTCCCTGAAAATCTCGCGCTCCTTGGGCATAGGCGGCAATCAGTTGGGCAGCATTGAGGGCAACTGTGGGTGGGGTGAGTTCTGGGCCTGGAGAGCTATCTAGGGGCTGAGGTGGGGGACTGACGGGTTGGGTTTGGGTGGGGGATTGAGGGGAACCGTGGCGGTGGATAGTTTCTAAATAGGCATCCGTTAAGTTGGTCCCAATCAGACAGGTATTCCTGAGATTAGCCTGGTCAAGATTGGCCCGCTCTAAATTGGCATCCCGGAGATCGCAATTTTCCAGGTTGGCCTGGGCTAGATTTGCGGCCTGGAGATTGATCCCCACCAAAACAGCCCTCTGGAGATTGGCCCCTTGAAGGTTAATGCCGACAAAATTACGCTCCCCCTGTTGATACCGTGCTTGCAGATCTGCTCCCTTATCTTGGGCGATGGGGTTTTGTGGCTGCTGGTGGCTAAAGCCAGTGGGGTCAGGGTGGGTTGGTACTGTTGCTGCCGTCATAAACCGTTCCCTTCATCACCATGAGTTGTTTTGAGAAGCTGTCTTAATGTCCTTAAGTTTAGGAGACTAACTTTTAGGATACGTTAAGCTCTGAGCTATTTCAGGGGATCAGCCTCTGTCGCACCCGGGCCAGGCCAACCATATTTTTTCAGGTTAATCCGGTCGGCAGGATCAAACACAATGCCCTCAGTTTCCAGTCGCCAGCGTTGGAGGTCATCATTCCCTTGACGTTGGGGCGCATAGGAAATTTCCCCTTGGGCATTAACCACTCGATGCCAGGGAATCTCTGAATCTGAGGCCACCCGAAACAAAGCATATCCCACTTGCCGGGCCTGGTTCGGTAATCCCAAGAGTTTGGCAATCTGTCCATAGGTAGCAACTTGACCGGGAGGAATTTGGCAAACGAGAGTATAAATTTGGGCATAGCGCGGGGATGGGGACTGGGGTTGTGGCTGAGAAGACATGGGCGGCTTGCAGAGGACTTGCTCCACTATCCTAGGGGGAAATATAGCAATCCGTTTTTAGACATGAGATAATTATAGTATGATTTGGATGGTCTTATGGATGAATTGAACCAATTTATAGATACATGCCTAGATTCAAGAGAAACTAAGCGTGCCCTGGCGGTCAAGATGACATTGCAAGGATGTACTCATTCAGAAATCATGGCTCTACTCC
>NZ_JAVMIP010000033.1 GCF_031729055.1 Pseudocalidococcus azoricus BACA0444
GCTTTGACACAGCTTCAGAAAAAGTGTACCAACTTAGCGAGGAATATGCTGTATGGCTTGTTGTGTTGGTAGTGGCTCTACTCTGGCTCGCCTGACAATGCTTTGAGCGAGTTCCTTTGCCATTGGGGGCTGAATCACTGTGAGTTGGATCAGTTGTACGGGGAGAGAAGTGGTTTCATCCTGTGCAAGTTCATCTAAATAAATGCGATGGATTTGAGGACTATTGAGAAGAGATTCGTAGAGAGTGCAGTTTGATTGTTCTGTTTGATGATTGGGATAGATGACAACTGCTTGCCAATTAGCTAAGGTATGACGGAAACGGTAAAGATAAATGAAAATTTCGCTAAAAAATCGCTCGTAAAATTGCTCATCCTTTTGAAACTGCACTTCACAAAAATATACAATGCCTAATGTTGTGTTTTCTGGTGGTAAAAAGACCCCATCTATTTGAAAAGCTGTTTCTTTGACCGTGATGGATTCAAAGCGATAATCCGGGGCCTGGGGGGGAGCCGTGGGCAGCAATTCAAAGAGGCAAGTGGGAAATTGTTGGAAGAGTTGATAGAAGATGGAATCGCGTCTCATAAAGTCATTTTAGGAGTTGGACTAAATAATCGCACCCATATCACCCAGGCCAGAGGTCAACATACCCAAGTCATCGGGATTAAACTACAAGATTAGACCTGTACCGAGATATTCATGCCCTTAAAACGTCGCGATTTTTTAGCCTTTGGAGCCGGATTAACCTTGGGGCCACTCTTGGCCTGGATGCAAAAACAAGGAGCTGTAGCCGCCAATAGTCCTCAAGTTCCCCTGTTGCGGTTTGTCGCTGTGGCTGATACGGGGACGGGAGCCGCGGGTCAATATGAAGTCGCCAATGCCATGCTGGCCTGGTACAAGCTCAACCCCTTTTCTTTGGTGACACTGGCCGGGGATAACATCTACAACGATGGCGAAATGGAAAAAATTGGGCCGAACTTTGAAAAGCCCTATCAAGGCCTGTTGCAAGCTGGAGTGAAATTCTACGCCTGTTTAGGCAATCATGACATTCGCACCCACAACGGGGAGGGACAAATTCGCTATCCCGGATTTAATATGGGCGGGCGTTACTATACCTTTACCCAAGGCCCCGTCCAGTTTTTTGCCTTAGATACCAATCGTGGAAATCACTGGGATGCCCAATTGGCCTGGCTAAAAGAGCAACTCAGCAAGAGCAGGGCGGCCTGGAAAGTGGTCTTCGGTCATCATCCCATCTACTCCTCAGGCATTTATGGCACCAATCCAGCTATGGTTGAGCAATTCGCACCTCTTTTTGAAAAATATCGAGTCCAGCTTTATATCAACGGCCATGAGCATGACTATGAACGGAGCCACCCGATTAAAGGCACAACCTATCTAACCGTGGGGGCCGGAGCCGGAATTCGCCCTGTTGATCGATCTGGGTGGACTGCTTATAGTGCCAGCCGCCTCAGTTTTGCCAGCCTGGATGTGATGGCCAATCAACTCATCATTCATACCGTTGGCACAGACGGGCAAGTGTTTGATCAAGGTGTGATTGAGCGGGTCAGTTAGGCTTGCCCTGAACTATTAAAGAGTGGGCTGTTGTTTGTGCCAATCCGTGGCTTGCTCATAGGCAGAAGCGACTTGGAAAATCTGATCTTCCCGTAAAACATTGCCAATAATCTGCAAACCAATGGGACGACCGTTTTGATCAAACCCACAGGGTAAGCTTAATCCTGGCAATCCGGCCAAGTTAACAGGAATAGTCATTAAGTCAGACAAATACATACTCAGGGGATCGGCAGTTTTTTCCCCGGCCTGGAAGGCAGTGGTTGGCGCAGTCGGTGAAATGAGCACATCAACCTCAGCAAAGGCATTGGCAAAATCTTCTTTGATTAGGGTGCGGACTTTTTGAGCCTTTAAGTAATAAGCATCATAGTAGCCAGCCGAGAGGGCATAGGTGCCAATCATAATCCGCCGTTTAACTTCACTGCCAAAACCTTCCGCCCGCGTCTTGGTGTACATCTCCAATAAACTGTCTGCATCGGCCCGGTAGCCAAAGTTCACCCCATCATAGCGGGCTAAATTAGCTGAGGCTTCGGAAGGGGCAATGATGTAATAGGTGGGTAAGCCATAGGCAAATCTGGGACAGGAAATTTCTTGAACTGTGGCCCCCAATCCTTCTAAGACTTTGACTGCTGCGGCCATTGCTGCTGAAACTTCCGGCTGCAATCCGGCCCCCAAGGTTTCCCGAATCAGACCAATCCGTTTACCTTTTAAGGGTTTCTTTTTTTTACCCTGATCCACAAACTGACTATAGTCAGGCACTTCAACCTGCAAACTGGTGGCATCCTGGGAATCATAACCGGCAATCGCAGTCAATAGAATAGCCGCATCTGTCACCGTTGGAGTCAAGGGGCCAATTTGATCCAAGGAGGAGGCGTAGGCCACTAATCCAAAGCGAGACACCCGGCCATAGGTAGGTTTGAGACCAACAATTCCGCAAAAAGCAGCGGGCTGACGAATGGATCCCCCGGTATCGGAACCCAAGGCCGCCACACATTCCTGAGCAGCGACCGCCGCCGCGGATCCCCCCGATGATCCTCCTGGCACACAGGCCAGATCCCAGGGATTTGCTGTGACTTGAAAGGCTGAATTTTCCGTAGAACTGCCCATGGCAAACTCGTCCAGGTTAGTTTTTCCGAGCATAATTGCCCCGGCCTGGTTTAATTTCTGGGTCACAGTTGATTCGTAGGGAGGGATAAAATTAGCCAGAATCTTAGAAGCACAGGTTGTTCTGACCCCTTGGGTACAGAGATTATCTTTAATGCCTAAAGGGATACCGGCCAAAAGACTAATTTCTTCTCCCGCGGCAATTTTGGCATCTATCGCTTTAGCTTGGGCTAGGGCCTGGTCTGCTGTAATCGTTAAGTAACTGTGGATTTTCGGTTCAAGCTCGCTGATCCGGTTGAGGTAATCTTGGGTAATTTCAGTGGCGGAGCGCTCTTTTTGGATCAGTTGACGATGTAGCTCCCAAATCACTGACATGAATTCATTCCTAACTCTCAGCTTTCCTAGTATAGCCAGGCCAGGTTCGCCCGCTCACGCCCAGCTACCATTAAACAATCAGCGCAATTCTCCTGTTTTCCGAGCTAGCCTCAACTTTCAGCCCAAAGCTTCATTATTCAGGTTCAAATCAAAGGCAGCCTACATCATCACAAGAAAATTCCTTGGTGTTACGGATGGGTTAATAGCCAGAATTGGTGGTCGGGGGTGATGAGGGTTCAGACTGATGAGGAGAAAATAGCCAGTAGCCTTGGTACCAGGCCCAGCCTCCCACCGCCAGGATTGTAATCACCAATACCATCACGGCCACCCTCAACCAAGATAGGCGGAGGTTTTCTGGGGCAGGAGGCAGGGAATCTGGGAGAATTTGTTCTGGTTCAAAGTTCTCCTCTAACAGCAGGACATCACTGCCTAACTCTTCTGGTGAGGGATAGAAAATCTGCACATAGTTGGGTTCTGGTGGGGTGTGCTCAGGGGGTTGGACTCGGAAACGGATCAGGGCAACGGTGACATTATCGTGACCATTGCGGCTATTGGCTAACTCGACTAAAGCTTGACAGGCCGGGCGTAAATCGGTTGGGCTGTCGGCATCTGTTAAAAGGGGCAATAACAACGTTGGCCAATACTGCTCAACCCGGTCTAAATCGCTCAGACCATCGGAGCAAAGCAACAATAGGCTATCTTCATCCACAATCAAGGGGCTAATGGTCGGCCGTAAGTGGGCGGAGGGAGCGACCCCCAAGGCCTGGATCAAAGAGCCTGCATAGGGATGATTTAGGGCGACTCGATAGGGACTTACACCTAAGCGCACTTCGCGAGAGGCAACATCGTCGTCCAATGTGACTTGATAGCAACCATAGCGAGTGACCCAATAGGCCCGACTATCCCCAACATGGGCTAAATACAGTTGCGCTTGCTGGGCCAGGGCCGCTACAAGGGTTGTTCCCATCCGTTGCCGGTCTTGGCGTTCTTCAGCATCATTTTGGACGGCAATTAAATCATTGGCACGGTGAATCACAGCCTCTAGGGTAGTCTGGATATCGCCACCGCTGATGAGGGTATGCCTCAACTCTGGGAGGGCTGCGGTGAACGCTTGAATTCCCAGGCCCGAAGCCACATCACCCCCCGCATGGCCGCCGACACCATCACAAACCAGAGTGAGAACTTCCGACTCAGCCACCAAAAATGTTTCCGATGGCGGGTAACAATTATCTTCATTGCGCTTGCGGCGGGGGCCTTTGTCCGTTTGGGTGGCTAAATCAAAGGTAAAGGTATAATCCTCAGCCACTTCTGTGATCCAGGCCTGGATCTGCGTTTGGAAATAGGTCGCGGCGAGGTCAGCCTCTTGGGGTAAATTTTCCCGCAGAGTTGTCCATCTTGCTTGGGTCGCCACCGCCTGAAAGGGACACCACTCTGACCAGGCCTGGAGGAGTTGCCCGAGTTCTGGGGCTGTTTCTGAACTTGGATTTAACGTTAACTGGACAAGTCGCAGAATGGCCCCTTCAACCCGTAAATACTCCGGCTCAAATAAAGTAGCACTGACTCCGGCCTGGGTTAAGGCTGGCCACAATTGCCCCATCTGCCAGAGCCAATTTAACTGCCGGAATAATCCTGCTTTTGTCCAGGCCTGGCGGAGGGGCACAGCACTGGTGAGTCCGGTCAGGGTGTGGGGCAGTTGTAAAATCGGCAAGTCAGCAGTAATATCCACTTTTCCCCAGGGGCCGAGTTCCAGGAGTAACACCGGTTCTGGTTGCGTTAATAGCCCAAATACTTGGGGGATATATAGTCGCCAACTAAACAGTTTCAGATAGGGTTCGATCAGAGCCAGGTGAGTATCCGTATAGGGGGGCGGATCTCCAGGTTGGGTATCGAAGACTAAATCCGGCCCGCGGACTAGAAATCGCCCCGCCAAATAACTGCCTGGTTCCAGAGGCGTACGATCGTCTGGCCAAATTACCCGTAAATATCGCTTTGGCAGGGGAGTCTGACAGGCATGGCAATGGCCAAAGGCCTCCAGATTTTCCCGATTACAGGCCGGGCAATACAGTGTGGCCAGGGATAACGGCCCAGAGGCTCCTTGGCTTTGCGGCTGACTCACCCCACCTGCGCTCCTATCCAACTGACATCTCTGCTCTCACCGTTTTGAATAAACCCAGGCCCGCGCTAAGGTGGATGATTGACCAGCCAGCCGGGGAGCCTTGGGGTTAATTTCTTTCCCACAATCTTATCCTATCCAAACCTCGGCCCCGCTCCCTGGTTTAACCAATATTATCTTTGTCCATCTCTCCCCATGCGAATGTGAGCAGCATCCAGGGCCGAGAACTTCATCTGGGGCTGGATTAAGCGTTCTCCTGGCAACCTTTCAAGGCCCGCGCCAATTCAATCGCACTTTGATAGCGGTTACTCACTTGGGGTTCGGTGGCCCGTTGGATCACGAGCTTTAGATTTTCGGGCACTGAGGGTCGATCTAAGATATTCAGGCGATAAACTCCCATCTCATGGCGATAAAACCGAATCGGGCTGTCCCCCAGCAGTAAAAAGGCCAGGGTTGCCCCAACCGCATATAGATCCGACTGAACAACTGGATGCCCCAGCATTTGTTCGGGAGCCGAATACCCCTCCACCGCAATTCGTGTCCCTGGGGAATGGCCAGCTTCCTTAACCGCCCCAAAGTCAATCAACACCACTTGGTTATCACTGGAGCGCACGAGTAAATTACTGGGTTTGAGATCCCGGTGAATCACCTGCGGATCTTGGTTGTGGAGATAATCGAGAACGCCACAGGTTTGTAACATCCATTGAATGGCCTGGGTGGGTTCTACGGGGCCATTGCGAATCACCCAACGGTCTAAATCCAGGCCATGAATCAGTTCCATGACTAAATATTTTTTGCCATCCTCAATGAAATAATCATGAAACTTAGGAATTCCGGCATGACAAAGTCCCTGGAGGATCCGAGCTTCCCGTTCAAAAAGCTCCTGAACTTTGTCTTCTGCCTCAACATCCGAGCGCAATTCTTTGAGAACCCAAACCTGCGGCAGTTGATTGGGGCGATAGTCCGTTTCTTGGCAGACCAGATAAGTGGTTCCCATTCCCCCATGGCCCAAGAGGCGAAGAACCTGATAATTGCGGATCGTCCGCTGGATATTCAGGGGCTGCCCGCAGTGGATACAAAAAAGATTTCCTGGCATATTCCCAACGTGCTGACAGGTGGCCAAGGTAGAAGGAGCATTGCGGCGACTGAGGACTTCAAATTGCAGGATCGGGCCCGTTGGGCCAAGTTGGAGGAGGCTACCATTGCCCAGGGGGCCATCACTGACTAATTTGCCGTCTAGAAATGTCCCAGTGGGGCCGACATTTTTGACGTACCACCGCCCCAAGTTTTCTGGATCCGTATAGCAAGCCACCTCCGCATGGTAACGGGCAATCAAAATATCATTCAAAATAATGTCATTATCAGCCGCTCGGCCGATGCGGATAGTTGGTTTAGCCGGAAATCGCCAACGTTTGACAGGGGTGCGCTTCCAGGGATCAAGCAAACTCAGTGTAACCACAGTTTTTCATCACAATTTAGGAGAACAAGAAGCTGAAATGTTTGATAATGTGCCAACCCAGCATCCAGGCTTCAGAACTGGCCGGAACATCAATATGCCCTAGAGTTCCTTAAAAAATCTGATCTAATTCTGAGCGCAACTTCATCCGAATCGCAATCACTGTTAAGTTATCGTGACCATTGTGCTCATTCCCTAAATTGATTAACGCCCGAACCCCTTTGCTTAAGCTGCTGTCAAAACTCAAGAGCGGAGCAACATGGCTTTCAATGTGGGACTCAAGACAGTCGTTGTCGGTTAAGCCATCGGAGCAGAGGAGAAACACCGTATCATCCGTCACCTCTAGGGTCAAAATGTCGGGGTTGAGATAGTCATTGCCACGGGGGCCCAAGGCCTGGGTGAGTTGGTAGGCATCGGGACGGGCATAGGCAATTTCCGGCTCTACACCGCGCTTGATGTCCCGCTGACCCACTTCATGATCGACCGATAGCTGTTCCAGGCCAAGCCGCCGGGTAAACCGATAGGCCCGACTATCCCCCACATGGGCCAAACAAACCGCCTGATTATGAACCAAAGCGAAAACAAGGGTGGTGCCCATCCGTCCACTGCCAATGGTGCGCTGATCCTCGTTGTGATTGAAAATAGCCTGGTTAGCAGCAAAGATGGCCTGGCGAATCACCTCATCTTCTGGGAGTGGCTCACCCTCTAGCCAATGCTCTTGGAAAAAATTAAATAGTGTGCTGGCGGCTAAGGAACTGGCGACTTCCCCTTGGGCATGGCCACCCATCCCATCACAGAGAACATAAAGCCCGCGGGCCTGGAGTTTTTGCCCAATCGATGTCCCGCAATAGTGTTGCCGATGATCAATCAGGAAAAAGTCTTCATTGTGGTGTCGTTGCCGCCCAGTATCCGTCAAACCAATCGTATCTAACTGGACTAATTGCTTGGGTAAGACCGCAGTTGGAGAATCCTCTGTAATAGCTTGGGCTGGGGTAGAGTTGAGATCCTGTTGCCAATGGGCATCTAGGCTGGCGACAACGTTTTTCAAGTCAAAGTCTTGGCTATTGCCGAGGTTGATGAGGTCGGATTGGAGCGTTTCCCACAGTTGTTCAATTAAGGCCTGGATGTCAGCTAGGGTTTGTTGCGGTTGGGTTTGAAGCATGACAAAAAGGGGCTGAAAGGCCTGTTGGCGGGAAGGGGGGGCCTGGGATAATAAAGACTGCCAAAGACGAATCAAGCATTTTGGCGATGGATCAGGGAGGGGGGAAAAGTCAAGCTGTCGGACGGCTAAAATCCCTTCACCGTAAATACAAAGGTTATCTTCATCCAAAAGACTGGCCGCACAGCCCCAGGCCTCCAGATTGGGCCAGAGGTCAATCATTTCCTCCATCCAGGCCAGCAGTTGCCCGTTATCCAATTCTGGATCCTGCCAGGCCTGCCATAAACTCGGACATTGACTCCGATCCTGCAAAACCAAGAATTGACGCGGCTCATGGATCCCCTGCTGGCCTGGGCCATAACCAACCCAAGCATCCTGGAGGCGGGGGACAAACTCAGAGAATAGTAAACGTAAACTCAGATAGCTAATTACCACTGGAGTCGGGGCATTGGCCTGGGCCTGGAGTTGAGTCAACATCTCCTGCGGCTGAGTTAAATCAAACCGATCAGCCTGTTGAATAAAGGTTTGACTGAACTCCAAAACTCCAGTTGGGCGGCTGGATTGAGTATCTTCCACACGGCCAGATGTTGTATCCAGGCTAAAAGACGTGAGGCAACGGTAGCGGTTCTCCTCGTCTAAAAAGATGGCCCCTTCTTGGCGTTCGGTATCTTGTTCTAGCAGCGGTGGCAGATCAGGCATCCTCTCACAGGTCAACCAGGGAGAGTCAGAATCACAGGGATAGACGACTACGGCACAAATTGGCTCAGACCGGCTGCCAAAATTCGTGAGCAGGTCTCGGCTGATCTCCTGGATGTCAATGGCATCGGGAATGAGGGTTAATTCATCATCACCGGGATAGGCTTCAGTAACGGGTAATGAGACAGGGGTTTCAGTCTGGGGAAAGTCCGCTTCAGTCGAGTTGGGTTGCAGATTAGCGGGAGAGGGGGGCGGATCTCCAGGCCTGGAATTGGCAGCGGTTAATAAATCTGGAGTCCAAGTCATTTCTTCGAGTTCTGACCAGGCCAGTTCGGCAGTACCTTTGGCTCCGAGTTGCTGAGAACTTGATTTTGCCGCGGATTCGGAAGTCGCTGAGCTTAATTCATTCTCGACAGGGGTGGGGGGAACAAGGGGAGTGCCACAGTATAAGCAGAACTTGTTTGTCTCGGCATTAAACTGGTGGCAGTGAGGGCAGACAAGCATGAATAGCAGCCCATTGTAATTTGCAATTCCTATATTTTAGTCATCTCTTCCAGGAGTTTTACAAGCTCAGATGACATTTTGGCAAGTTTTTAGAATTCAACGAGATAGGGGCCAAGCCTTCAGGCCAGCGTCAATTTTCTCAGCAGAGTCTTTCTTGATCAAGGTGGCGGAATTGGGAGTTGGGCTGTCACTACTAGGGATTAAATCTTTGAGAAATCCTGATATTTTTGCGAACATATCTTTGTAGGGCGGTCGCGGTTTGCCTTGAGGCAAGATTCATCTGCGGCGACGGAAACTCACCAGGAGGACAAAATGCCACTGTCGGAATTACCTATCGGGGAAATTGCCACCATCAGCCATACCGAAGCCACTGTGTTTGGGCCCGGTTTTACGGATCGTTTAGCCGCCTTGGGGATCATGCACGGGCGCAAAGTGGAAGTTTTACGCAAAGCCGCCCTAGGTGGCCCCCTCCATATTCGAGTCGGTTTAACCACAGAAGTCGCGATTCGCCGTCATGAAGCCGCCTTGATTATCTTGAATGCTCCCTCGGTTCCCCGATGAGTACCTGTCACTCTGGCGCAGTTGCGGTTCCCACCCACCAGGCCACGAAACGCATCGCCCTCCTAGGAATGCCCAACACAGGCAAGTCAACTCTGTTTAACCGGATGACCGGGGCCAGGGCCTTTGTCGGGAATTGGCCAGGGATGACCGTTGATCTGCTCCAAGCCGTGATTCCCTTAGGGGAGGAAATGGTCGAGTTTGTCGATCTCCCCGGTATCTATGATCTGAATGGCTTCAGTGAGGATGAGGCCGTAGTTCAGCGATTTCTAGCAGAATTTCCGCTTAATTTGATTCTGATTATCCTGAATGCGGCCCAAATTGATCGGCAGGTACGGCTGGCTCTCCAAGTTAAGGCTCTCGGTTTACCGGCCATTGTCCTGTTAAATTTATCCGATGAAGCCAAACGATTTGGGATTGAGATTCATGGGCCCACCTTGGCTCAAAATCTGGGGATGTCCGTTTGTCTCCTGAGTGCCAAATATGGTCAAGGATACGCCCAGGCCCTGGCTGAAATAACCTGCACCCTCAGAGAACAAGAAACCGCCTATCAAGTGGCCAACCTCCAGGACTGTTTGACGAACAATGGCAGCCTCAACCAGGACATAACGACAGTTTTAGCCGAGGCCGTCGTTTTCCCTAGCCAACTCAGGCGCACAGTTACCGCCAGCCTAGATCGATTATTCCTGCATCCAATTTGGGGTATTCCCCTCTTTTTTACGGTCATGTTTGGCTTGTTTATGGTCATTTGGCAAGTGGGACTCCCCTCCCAAGATGTGATGGGCAACATTACCGACTGGCTGAATCAAACTCTCCTGCAACCCCTGATCAGTCCCCTGCCTCACGTTATCCAAGATTTGATCACCAATGGCCTCTGGAATGGCCTGGCCACCGTGGCTTCATTTTTGCCCTTGGTCGTGATTTTCTTTTTTGTCATGGCGGCCATTGAGGATAGTGGCTATTTATCCCGGGCTGCCTACCTGATGGATGCCTTTATGGGCCGGTTGGGCCTGGATGGACGGGGCTTTGTGATGCAGATGTTGGGGTTTGGCTGTAATGTGCCGGCCTTGATGGGCACCAGGGTGATGCGCTCCCAGGCCCTGCGGTGGTTGACGATGTTAATTATTCCCTTTTCCCTCTGCTCGGCCCGGCTCCAGGTGTTTGTGTTTATCTTGGCGGCTGTGTTACCAGGAATGAAGGGAGCCGTTGCCCTGTTTGGCTTGTATGTTCTGAGTTTTGTCGCGGCATTTTTGGCAGCTGCAATTTTTAGCCAGTCCCAGCAATTAAAAAACCACGAACCCTTTATTTTGGAACTGCCCCCCTACAGATTGCCCACCTTGAAGCACGTCCTCTTGCGGGGCTGGGGTGAAGTTCGAGAATTTCTCTATCGGGCCTCGGGGTTTATTACCCTTGGGTGTTTGGGCGTGTGGACGATTACCAACTTACCGCCAGGGGCAACGGGCCTGGATACGATTGGGGGGCAAATTGGCAAATTACTGGTTCCGATCATGGCTCCGGTGGGGATTGATCCGCAGCTAACGTTGGCACTAATTTTTGGGTTTGTAGCCAAGGAAATTGTCGTAGGTTCCCTGGCGGTGATTTATGCCATGAATGCCAGTGCTGTCAGCCAGGCCATTGCCGCCTCTGTAACGGTTCCCCAGGCCCTCAGTTTTTGCATTTTCTGTTTACTCTATACCCCCTGTTTAACGACCGTGGCTGTTCTCAAAAGTGAATCCAAATCCTGGGGCCTGACCCTGTTTTCCCTCGTCTTTTCCCTAGGCTATGCTTGGCTGATGAGTTTCATTTTCTATCAAGTTAGTCTGGGGCTCCATTGGGCTTAGGTCATAATTTCGTCATTAAAACTAGAAGCAATAATCAACGTTGTGCTGCCATAGACTTTTTGCCGATACGCCCCCAGGCCCGTTAAATCCGGCAGTTGATGAGTCCGACATTCCACAGCCATTGCTCCAGTGGGGCTTAACAGGTTTAATTCGGCAATGAGTTTGAGAACCGGTTGATAAAGATGGCTGTCGTAGGGTGGGTCAAAATAGATATGGTCAAAGGGGGCAGGCGGTAGTTGCTTTAAGGCTTGGAGCACATCAGCGCGGATGACTTGGAATTGCTGCTCGGTCTGGGCGAGGGATTGCCAATTGTGTTGAATCAGCCGACAGGCTTGGGGATTTTTCTCGATCCCAACCACGACACTGGCTCCCCGGACTAAGGCTTCTGCCCCCATGGCCCCACTGCCTGCACAGAGATCCAACCAGCGACAACCCGAGACCGAATTTTGCCAGATGTTAAACAGGGCTTGGCGAACTTTGGCCGTAGTCGGACGGGTCTGATTGCCAGGTGGGGTCGCTAATTTCCGTTGTCCCTGAATCCGAATTACCATGGTGGAGTTCCCAGCCGAAATTAAGCGGTGGGCTTTTGGGCCTGGATGACTTGTAAACTCCCGCCAGTATAAGTCTGGTATTTCTGAATTGCAAAACCCAGGCCCTGGAGTTGTTCACCTAAATCCTGACGGATAAACTGCCAGGCCGTGTCGGTTTCAAAGAGATAGAAAAAGAGGCCCAGGCCTGGCCACAGTAAGGGCAACTGGGGCGGGTGAAAATCAACCAAAGCAAAAATTCCCCCAGGCTGCAAAACCCGATAAACCTCGGTCAAAATTTCCCTCAAGGTGGCCTCAGGCATTTCATGGAGGGCCAAACTGGTGTGGACTAAGCCAAATTGATTATTTGCAAAGGGCATTGTCTGGGCAAAGGATTCCACAAACTGGGCCTGGGGAACAGCGAGTTGGGCCCGTGCAATGGCCTGGGGAGAGGCATCAAGCCCCGTCACATTTTCAAATCTTTGACAGAGTAATTTCGTCACCGGCCCGTGGGCGCAACATAAATCTAAAACTGGGGTAGTGGCCAGTAAGTCTAAATCCTGCCAGGCCAGTTGTCGTAACCGCGTTTCTCCCCCCACCGCCACAGCGGCCAAACGGGAAACTGTGTCATAAAACCAGGGATAGCGGTAACTCCAATCGCGAAGAATCGTGGCCATAGGTTCACTCAAGCACCGGAATTAAAGCCCACAATGGCATATGTTACGTTGAAATTAAAGAATGCTCGCAGATTTAGAGGTTTTCCGATGAAGCATTCCGTTACCCAATCAAATCATGGGTCGAGGCTTACAGCAGATTCTCCAACTAGGTGGCACAGTAGCAACAGTGAGTATAGTAGT
>NZ_JAVMIP010000034.1 GCF_031729055.1 Pseudocalidococcus azoricus BACA0444
CTTTGACACAGCTTCAGAAAAAGTGTACCAACTTAGCGAGGAATATGCTGTATTATTTGCAAGTATTCTGACTTTATGGCTGGACTTAATCGTCTTCAAGTTTTAAGTAAAATGCCAAAATCAATAGTTAAACAGTGTGAAGGCCTGGCCTGGGAGGGTGTCAGAAGAATTCTTGAGCGAGTGAATTCAAGGCCGTTTTAGCTTTAAGTAACAGCCTGAACCTCTATATCTACTTGCAACTTTTGACGGAAGATATTAAGAACATTTTTAGATTGTCCATTGTCGGATTTACTTTTGCAGATATAAATAGTTTTAGAGAGTTTGCGGGTGTCAAACAATCATCAATCCCAAGAGAACTTAGCAGGGTGATGGGCTTAGTTGAATTTCTCTCCACTCAGAATAAAAATTGGTTCCACTGCCGCAAAAATCTGATGTCCACCGCGGGTTTCGAGACGATTAATCACCGACTGGACAACTTCAATACTCCGGGCCTGGACGGTGGCGAGGGCTTCTGAGAGGGCATATAAATTCTCGAGGCTGCTGGCCGTGGCGACAATCCGACCACCAGGGGCTAAAAATTCCCAGGCCTGTTCCAAAATAATCTTCATCGGCCGTCCCCCTTCCAAGCAAACCCGATCTGGAGTGGGGCTTAAGGAGGCGAGGCAGGCCGGGGCTTCATCCACGACAATTTCGACATTTTTTAGGCCAAACTGATCACAATTGCGGCGAATTAACCCAGCCACTTCCTCATCCCGTTCGACTGCGACAATTTGCCCTTGAGGAGATAACAGCCCGGCCTCCACTGGAATAGTTCCTGTTCCCGCCCCAATATCCCAAAGGACGGAACTGGCCTGGAGCCGTAAATGGGCCAGCACCAACAACCGTGTTTCCCGATGGGTCAAGGGAATGCCTGGCAAGCGTTCAAAGTAAGCATCTGGGATCCCCGGCGTAACATAGGGCCAATTGCGGGCAGCCATCACAGATTTCTGCTCCCATCAGGCAGGGTTGTTTTGGAAAAACAATGTTGAGTCGGTGTCAAAATCAAATCTATAGCCGATAAACTCTTGATTGCCTGGCTCCTCTCCAATCCTACATGGGGAACACCCGATCATTTCCGCTTTACTCTAATCTACGATGAGCATTTGTGTTTTCTGGATTTGTCCCCAGGCCTGGCTCAGTGTTGGGTAATGGAATCGGCAAGGGCGCGCCACAATATTTACAGCAACGGGCATCGAGATCATGGGTCGCCAAGCCACAGGAGGTACAAACTACCCTTAACTGATTGGCACTTTTGACCAGTTGGCGAATCAGATCTCCCACTTGCCAGGGAATTAAGGCAATGCCCGTAAAAATCATTAAGACGGTCAACAGGCGGCCGACCTCAGAAATGGGCGTAATATCCCCAAAGCCAACCGTGGTCATCGTGACAACCGCATAGTAAAACGCATCCAAGAAGGTTTGGAAATTCTTAGAGTTGAGATCATGCTCGGCCTGGTAGATTAAGCCGGAATAGACAAATAAAATCGCCAACAGGGTCAGCAGAATCCGGGCAAAAATCACCGTGTCATTGGTGGTAAAGCGGCCAAACCAGGAACGATTTTCAAAAAACCGAAACAGGCGTAAAATCCGAAACCAGCGAAAGACGCGAATAAAACTAATATCAACCAGGCCAACAAAGAAGGGAACAATGGTGAGTAAATCAATCAGAGAATAAACACTAAAGAAATATTTCCATTTCCGTTCCGCCGCCCAAAGTCGAAGAAAGTATTCAATGGCAAAGGTGACAAGAATCCCCAGGTTAATGCGATCCAAAATAACCCGTAATTCTGGGGCAATGGGGTAGGTTTGGATTACAAAAATGGCAATTGAACACAAGACCAGGCCGGTGATGGATAAATCAATGAGGACTTCATGCCCTTGTAACCATTGCTTGAAGCGACTGGGAGCAAATTTAGAACGGTCGGGTTGAGGCTGATTCATGCATGAATGGGGGAAGTTAGGCCAAATCACCTAGGGAATGCTCGCTAAATTTTAGCCTGCTACTTTTACCTCCGGCCCAGGCCTGGCCATCTCCATACCGTCCACCTCTATTTTGATTGTTCCATGGGGTCAGGGATGTTAGTCTCAAGGTTGGGTTTCGGTATCATTGACTACTGGAAATTTATGCATCTACCCTTTCTGCCCAGCAAACCGCTGCTAAAGATTCTCCCCCGCCCGGCCTGGTGGCAAATTCGGCCTGGTTTAGTGGGCGCGGGCCTGGGTTTACCGATTTTAGGCGCGATGATTCTCCTCCCCCTTTGGCGTACCCAGCCTCCATTAACCCCTCCCCCTCAGATCAGTCAAAACTATTTAAATCTCGACACCTTAGGTGCGGCGGCGGCCCCCAGGCCCTTCAACTATTCTCCGCAACAGATTCCCACACCGTTCCTCGGCAAATCCCCAACAACGGCCAGCCCCAGTCCCTTCTTCCACTCCCAAGATCTGCTCTCGGCCCGCCCTGCCCCAACAACAGCCTCTAACCTGACAGCACCACCTTCAACTCCTGTGGCCACGCAACCTGTTCCCCGCAAAACCGCGACGTTGGCCCCTATAGAACCGCCCAAGGCCCTCAATCCAGTCCCCCCCAGTCGAAGTCAGTCGCCAGAAGTTCGGGTTGCGGTGGTGGACAAGCAAGGGCAGGTGAGAATTGGGGTGTCGGCCAATGTCCAGATTACTGATGACCGGGGGCAAATCTTAGGCACATTACCCGCTAATCAAGCTGTGACGCTCCAGGCCGGGGGACAAGGGTTGACCGGGTGGGAAAAACCATTACCCACGTCCATTTGGTTAAATCCGGGGGGCCAGGGCCTGGTCTATGTGGATGGCCATTGGTATCGGGGCAAAATGCGGATCATTAACCTCAATGGCACCATTACCGCCATCAATCAACTGGAATTAGAGCAGTATGTAGTCGCCGTTGTCGGGGCAGAAGTGTATCCCAGTTGGCCGCTCCACACCCTCAAAGCCCAGGCCATTGCCGCCCGTTCCTATGCCCTGGCCCAAATGTTTCGCCCCGCCAGTCGTTATTTTGATTTAGGGAATACCCAACGTTGGCAGGTATATCGAGGCATCAAGGATGAATGGAATACGACCCAGGCCGCCGTTCAAAATACCCGCGGTATTGTCCTCACCCACAGTGGCCGTGTTATGGTTTCTATGTACGCCGCTACGGATGATATTGTCCGAGATGTCTTTGGGGGGCGGGGCATGAGCCAAACGGGGGCCTATGAACTGGGCAAAAAAGGCTATTCCTATTTACAAATTCTCGGCAATTACTATCCAGGGGCTAGCCTCTCGCAAATTCAATAGCACCTAAACCTCTGACCTTAAATCGCCCCCTTAACCCCTGGAATGGCTGCAATTAACTGGCGAGTATAATGACTCTGGGGCTGCTCATAAAGGGTAACGGCTGGGGCAACTTCCTCCACCTGGCCGCGATACATGACCATAATCCGATCACTCATGAACTTGACGACACTTAAATCATGGGAAATGAAAATATAGGTTAAGTTAAATTCGGCCTGGAGTTCCTTGAGCAAATTTAAGACTTGGGCCTGCACCGAGACATCCAACGCCGAAACCGACTCATCACAGATCATTAATTCCGGTTGTAAGGCCAAGGCCCGGGCAATACAAATTCGTTGCCGTTGACCACCGGAAAACTCATGGGGATAGCGATTGGCCATCCTGGGTTCCAGGCCCACTCGGGCTAATAAATCGGCAACGCGACTCTGACGGGATGACCGAGAGGATTTTTGATGAATATATAGGGGTTCGGCAATGCTGGCTCCAATGGTTAAGCGGGGATCCAGGGCACTGTAGGGATCTTGAAAAATAATTTGCATCCGTTGCCGCAATTCCCGCCGTTGTGGCCCCTGCCAATGGGTCACCTCTTGCCCCCGAAACATAATCTGGCCTGTAGTCGGACTGACCAACCCCAATAAGGTGCGGGCCAATGTTGTCTTGCCACAGCCCGATTCCCCCACCAGGCCAAGGGTTTCCCCTGGATAGAGTTGAAAAGAAACATCATTCACGGCCTGGAAATAGCGTTTGGGTTGTCCCACTAGGGCTGGCAGCGGAAAAAAGACTCGTAAATTGGCCACTTCTAATAGGGGCGGCTGGGCCTGGAGGGCTTGGACTCGTTCCAGTTGGCTGGCGGCACTAATGACAGTTGCTGGATTGTTGCGATCACAAGGGGGGGAAGAGTTGGCCGGATCTGGGGACAGAAAATCAGCAATGGTGGGTAAGGTGGCCAGGCGAATATCTAAACGGGGGCGACAGGCTAACAGGCCTTGGGTATAGGGATGCTGAGGGCAGGTAAAGATCTCCTCCGTGGGGCCAGTTTCGACAATTTCCCCCTGATACATGACGGCAATTTCATCGGCTAAATCCGCCACAATTCCCAAATCATGGGTGACAAAAATCATTGACATTTGCCGTTGTTGACTTAGATCTTTAAGGAGCTTCAGAATTGCGGCTTGAATCGTCACATCCAGGGCAGTGGTGGGTTCATCGGCAATGAGAATTTCTGGGTTAGCGGCCAAGGCCATAGCAATCATCACCCGTTGAATTTGCCCCCCCGACAGTTGATGGGGATAGCGGTCTAAAAAAGTTTGTTTCTGGGCCTGAATGGTGGCTTGGACTTGGGCGGGAGATTCTCTGGCAAACTGGGCCGCAAGCTCTTGATCCATGGGAATCAGTTGCACTTCTTGAAGGAGGGCGATGCTGGCCCGCTTGGCGGCGGCGGGACTGAGTTTCTGGTGCTGTCTCAGGACTTCTTGGAGTTGAAACCCGCAACTAAAAACTGGATTTAAGGAACTCATCGGCTCTTGAAAGACCATTCCCAAGGCCTGGCCGCGGTAGGTGGTTAATTCCCTCGGTGTGAGTTGTAAGAGGTTGACCGATTGGCCCCCCTGGGGATGAAACCAGGCCTGGCCGGCGGTAATTTTTCCAGGTGGCAACAATAACTGCATTAAGGCTAAACAAGTCACCGATTTACCGGAACCCGACTCCCCCACCAGGCCCAAGGTTTGCCCCCGCCTTAAGCTGAAATTGATCCCATTGACGGCGGGCCGGGCCGGGCCGGGAAACTCAACCCGTAAATCAGCAACTTCAAGGACATATTCAGCGGGAGGTAGGGGCATATTGAACTGATAAATAGGGGGCATTAGGTGTATTGATCCAACTGTTTTTGGGGAATCACAATTAAGGTTGTCCCTTCCCGGCGCACCACATAAACCGCTTCATTTTCGGCAATTCCTAAATGGTGATCCTCACAGCGGGCCTGCCAAGAATTCCCCTCATACAAGACCCGGCCGGTTTTCCCAGGGTTAATGGCCGTCAAGGTTTGGGCTTCCACGGCTTCTTCTAGGCTCAGGGCTTTACGGTGGGGAAAAAATCGCCGGATCAGGTAGATCAAAAGGACAGAGAGCAATAACCAAAGGACAATCTGCACCGCCGTATTGGGAATGAGAAGGGAGACCAAGGCCATTAGTAAGGCACTCACCCCCAGCATCATTTCGACAAAGGCCGTGGGAATCAGGACTTCTAAGAAGCAGAGGATTAACCCTAGGCCAATCCACAACCAAAACATCGAGACAACCACAACAGCCCCTCTCGCTTCACGATGAGAATACCTTAGTTTCAGTCTAGAAGAGTTGGTTTATCGGGTTTTGGCCCAGGCCTGGATGCGCCTCAATACCCGCTCATTTTCGGCGGCTGTGCCAATGGTTAAGCGAATCCCATCACAGGTAAACCGAACCAAGCTCCCGGCCTGGCGGAGCGTCTGGGCTAATTGTTGGGTAGTCCTCTGCTCTTGGGCTTGGAAATAAATAAAATTCCCATCACTGGGGCAAACCCGTAATTGGGGGATGGCTTGTAAGGCTTGGAACATTTGATCCCGTTGTGCTAACAGGCCGGGGACTGCCCCCAAGAGAGACTCCTGCTCTGAGAGCACTAACTGGGCCGCTGCTAGGGAAGGAGCCGTGAGGTTGTAGGGTAAGCGCAATTTTTCCAGGGCTAAAATCACCTCTGGATGCCCCAGGCCATAGCCCACCCGAAATGCCGCCAACCGCCAAGCCTTAGAAAAAGTCCGTAAAATCAGCCAGTTGGGGTGATCCGCCAGTTCTCCCGCCAAGGTCAGACCACTAAATTCAAAGTAGGCTTCATCAATAACCACCAACACCGAATTGGGAATGGTTCTCAGCCAGGCCTGCTCTGCCCCTGTTAAGGCGTTACCCGTGGGTGAGTTGGGGTGAACCACAAAGATAACTTGAATGGCTTGATTATCCAGAGCTTGATCGGCGGCGGCTAAATCCATGTCAAAGTGATCGGGATTGCGGCCAATTGAGATTACCTCAATCCCCAGGCCCCGGGCCAAAATGCCATACATCGAAAAGGTGGGTTCGGCGACCAAGATTTTTCCCTGGCCTGGGCCACAGGTGGCTAAGAGAATTGACCGAATTAATTCATCGGAACCACAACCGAGGGAAACTTGATCAGGCGTTATGGGCTGGCCTGGGGTTGTGATCTGACTGTTGACATAGTGGGTAATGGCTGTTTTAAGGCGGACATGACTGCCATCGGGGTAACGGTTAGCCGGGATGAAGTTCCATAAATGATCAACAAATTTCTGCTTCAGATCCGGGGGCAAGTCGGCGGGAAATTCATTAGTGTCGAGAATATCCAGTGGCTCTGACGGGAGATGATCACTATCAGCGTGGGTGGTATAGGCCTGGAGTTGGTCAAGTTCAGGACGTAAAAAGGAAAACGGCATGGCCGGTGTCCGCTCTGATCAGGGGTATGAGTCCAGTCTAAGGCGAAATTCTCTGTGTTTCTGGATTAAAAGCTAACAAAAGACCCCCTGGGTGGCGGCCTTCACCAAAGTTTTTAGTTTTGGACAGCAGAACGTCTTGACCGGACATACAGCGTATTCTAGAACTTTATGGTACGATTCCCGAGATTAATGTGAGTCGGG